>JARRKF010000001.1:0-14494 GCA_037388405.1 Ignavibacteriaceae bacterium
TTTGGAAACACCGTATGGAGCTTGAAACTGTGGAAGCGGTAAAATACAAAGAAATAAACAGAATGAAATCTCATTTTTTTGCAAACATCTCACACGAGTTCAGAACACCGCTTACATTAATTCTAGGTCCAAGTGAAAACATATTAACCGAAGCGCCAAGTGAAAATACTGTTAAACAAGCAGGTGCGATAAAGAGAAATGCAAATCGCCTGCTTCTTCTTATTAGCCAATTGCTTGACCTATCTAAACTGGAAGCAGGAAAGTTGGAACTTAAAGCTTCGAGAGCCAACATAGTTTCTTTTATTAAAGGATTTACAATGTCATTCGAGTCATTGGCAGAGGGAAAAGATATTACACTTAAAGTATCTGCAGAAAAAGAACAAATTGAATTATACTTCGATAAAGAAAAAATGATAAAGATAATGTCGAACTTGCTATCGAATGCATTTAAATTCACACAGGAGGGCGGATACATAACTGTGACAATTAGTGAAAAAAATATCGATTCAGTTTATATCAAAGTGGGAAATAACGGAACAGGAGTAGCAAAAGAAAAACTATCAAAATTATTTGACAGATTTTACCAGGTAGACGATTCTAATACTCGTGAGCACGAAGGTACGGGTATAGGGTTAGCACTGGTCAAGGAATTGGTAGAGCTTCATCAGGGTACAGTTTCAGTTGATAGTGAACCCGGTGATCCCAATAAAGCCGGGACGGGCTGGACAGAATTTATTATTGAGCTGCCTCTTGGCAGAAAGCATTTAAGAGATTATGAGATAATTGAAGATGAAGTATCTACAGATGAAATTATTATGAGCTACGTTGAAAGCGGAGTGAGGAAGTTAAATGAATTTGATATTTTAGATTCTTCCCGTCAACAGAACGAGCAAGCATCGTCCATCAGTAGCCTGACTCCTCAAAATAACGGTGAGGTTGATGAAGATAGAACACTAATTCTTGTTGTTGAAGATAATGCAGAAGTTCGGGAATTTATAAAAGACTCACTTGGAAATGCATTTCAAATTGAGGAAGCAGCAAATGGTGAGCAGGGAGTTAGAAAAGCAGAGCAGATTATTCCAGATCTTATCATCAGTGATATTATGATGCCAAAAATGGATGGAAACGAACTTGCACGCATATTAAAGAATGATGAAAGGACAAGCCACATTCCTATAATCTTGCTTACAGCAAAATCAGAGCAACAAAGCAGACTTGAAGGACTAGAAACAGGTGCAGATGATTACCTTACTAAACCATTTGATACAAAAGAGCTTCAGATAAGAATAAATAACTTAATTAACATCAGAAGAAAACTGCAAGAGAAATACAGCAGTGTAGATTATGTTCCATCAAAAAACAAAAAGGAAACCGAGAACCTATCTCGACTTGTCGAAGGCAAGGCAGAAAAGCTCACAAATCTGGAAGAACAATTCATGTCTAAAGTTTTAAAAGTGATAGAAAATCATATATCTGAAGAAGATTTCAGCATAGAACAATTTGGAAAAGAAGCAGGAATGAGCAGAATGCAGCTTCACAGAAAATTGAAAGCTTTAACGGGGAAATCTGCAAGCAATTATTTAAGATCAGTAAGACTAAACAAAGCGAAAAAGATGATTGAGGAAAAAACAGGAAGTATTTCCGAAATTGCTTACTCTGTCGGCTTCTCAAGTCCCCAGTATTTTACCAGAAGTTTTAAGGAAGAGTTTGGTTATCCACCAAGCGAATTGTAATAAATATAACTTTTTTCAGTTTCCCCCATACCAATAAATATCCTTTCAAAACAGCTCAAATTCTCCACTTGTTACAATAGTTTAAGTCTGTGTTACATAGCATCAACAGTTTGCTACATTAGTGCAAGCAAACGTTACATAGATGCTATGTAGTCCGCTCCTTTATTTCGTTTATTGGTCTCAAGATTTTTAATCAATAATTCATCAATAAACACAAAGGAGTGCGCAATGAAAAATCTACTTTTAACCCTCGTCGTTTTCTCAGTTCTATTATTAATTGGCTGCCAGGAAAACTCAATAACTGATCCTATGTCACCTGAATCAATAAATAAGGATCAAATTTCTGCTGGAACCCTAACTTCAGGAACTATACCTCTTGAGGGTATTTTAGTAGTCCCGGGAAATGGTCAAACATATTATTCCATTGACGGTGATATTAATTATACACATCAATTGGTTATGAGTGACCCCATACCACCAGCTCAACAATATCATATTTATCTTGATCTCTCAGTAAATGCTGAGTTAATTAATACTTCTCAATCTACACCCGTTAGATTAAGTATTTCATCTGACTCAGAAGACATTTTTTACGTTTCAGAGGAAGGAATATACATATTAGAAAAATCCTTTGTTGTACAAGGTACAAACAATGAGTTGGCATTAGTATGCCGTTTTATTGTCACAACTGAAAATGTAAGTTTGAATAGTAAATGGCTCGAAGTCAATGCTGAAAATGAACTTAGTAAAACCGGGACAACTGGAGATCCCCTAACGTTGCCACCGGTGCAAATTAATAAGTTTCAATAATAATTTGGTTGGAGTGCAACTCAACCAGCTAATTTTATTTGAGAAAAAATGAGAGATTCTCAAATAATTAGCACTCCTAAAAGCCCTGTTATTAATTTAACAGGGTTTTTCTCTTTTATCAATTAAAAACATTTTTAACTATCTCGAAAAGCCCAACGTAAGTTCCGAGCACACTTCCAAGACTTGCAAGAATAAAAACCAAAAGAACTTTTAGTAATTTATTTTTCCACCACATAGAAAATTTTCTTGCGTTATCTGCTACAGTTTGAAAATCCTTAACCAAAGGTGGTTGAAAATAAACCTGTACAAATGCTGCCACATAGCCTGCACCAATCAGCGGTGAAAGGCTTGTAATCGGTGCTGCCAGAAATGCAGTAACAATTGTGAACGGATGTGCAAGAGCAATGAATGCACCAATTGCACTTGGAATTCCATTTGCCAAAATCCAGAATAAAGCGTTGTCCCCCGCTTCACTTAGTCCTTTGCTGTAACCTATAAAAAGAATAGAAGCGATAATTATCGCAGGTATTCCCCAACCAATAATTTTTGTAACAGGAGCTGATGTGGGAATTTTTTCAATCTCCTCAAGAGATACTTTGCTGTTATTATTAAAATAATTAATTATCCCGTTTACGTGTCCTGCACCGACAACTGAAACAATCTTTTTTCCATTGACTTTTTGCATCTTCTCAGCAATATATGCATCACGTTCATCGATCAGGACTCTTTTTAGAACAGGCATCGCTTTACCAAGTTCTTCCATCATTTCTGAAAGAACATCCTTACTGCGAAGTTCTGCAAGCTTTTTTTCGTCAAGTTCCTGCTTTTCAAAAATTCCTCCGAAACCGCCAGCAATCAATTTCATTTTTTGCCACAAGCCCATTGAATGCCAGGCTCGTCGTAAAGTAACTCGTACCTCCCTGTCGCACAACTCTATCGGAATATTATTTTCTTTTGCCACATTTGTTGCTTCAAGTAATTCTGTGCCGGGAGATACTCCTAGTTTTTCACCGAGCTTTTTCTGATAAGAAGCAAGAACCAGATTTATAATTAATGTACTAAGCTGTTTTTCTCTGATGATTTGTTTGAGGTCGAGATTTTCCCAGCGATTCTTTTCGGAAAGTGCTTTAAATCTTTTTTCATCAAGTTCAACACAAACCACATCGGGCTTTTCGTTTTCAATTACCTGTCGTACTAAATCAGCAGACTGCTGAGATATGTGTGCAGTGCCAACAATAAAATATTCACGTCCGTCTTTTTTTATGATGTGAACGTCTTCTGAATATTTTTCTTTTTGAATGTCTTCTTTTTCCAATGGTATTAGTTAAGTTTTATTTAAAGAGCCTCTCCCCTTGGGGGAGAGGTCTGGTGAGGGGAATTTAATTAGTTATAAATCTCTTCAATCTGGTAAACCGGTTTTATATCAACAGGAAGAGAGGAAAGTTTATCACGCAAAACCTGCATCGAAGGAGAATTTATTACATATTTCGCAATCAGATCTTGCGCTCCCTG
Source organism: Ignavibacteriaceae bacterium (assembly GCA_037388405.1). Lineage (GTDB taxonomy): Bacteria > Bacteroidota > Ignavibacteria > Ignavibacteriales > Ignavibacteriaceae > IGN2. The sequence continues at coordinate 4,056 of JARRKF010000001.1, forward strand.
GTAATCACCCTTAGCCTGGATCATCAGAATGAGATTAGCAAGATTTCTTAATGCAGGAGTAATTTTATCAAAATTAACTTTAACTTTTTGTGTTTCAGAGTTGTACTCGTAACCGCCTTTTTCCAGTAGATAATTATAAATGATTGCGTTCCCGCCGCCGTGTGCTTCATTAATTCCAAATCTAACTGATCTGAAAATTCCAGCAAGAAAAGTTGCGTAAGTTTCTTTTTCAAACGATTCGGGGAAAACTCCTTTCTCAATCATAAAAACATTATTGTACATTCCGAGTATATCTGCTTTACATTCCTCTAAAGTTGCGTAAGTTTCTTTTAGCTCTTTGCGAACTTCAGTTTCTCTTCCGTCAACTTTAATAAATCCGGGACCAATGCCGTGAGACATTTCGTGCATAAGTGTATGCGTAAAGAATGAATTGAAAGTCACATACTGCAATTGATCAGGATCAAGAACAATATTAGCAATAGGTATCAGAAGCTTATCGTATTTTGCATGGGCAACATTCTTCAGCATCACTTTTTTAGAGCCCTTTGCTTTACGTACTCTTTCATCGTTCGGCAAGTTGAAGGCGAGTGTTTGAACTCCGGCTTTTGTATCACCTGCAGTGAAAATTTCATTTACAACTGCAAGAGGAGATTCTGAACCCCGATCCAGATTTTTGTACTGGTCGGGAATCGGTAAATGCATTTCCATATCTCTAAGATATTGTTTGAACACGTCAAGTTTTTTGCTTTCTTCGAAATCTTTAATTGTTAAGAAACTTTCAAACGAAGCTTTATAATTAAACAGATCATCTTCGTAAACTTCATAGGGACCAATTACTACTTCAATTGTGTTATCTTTCAGATCCATCCAGTCCATATCACTCTGGTAATAATCATTACTCAAAAATGCATCGGCTCTAGAGTTTAAATATTTTTTAAGTGTTGGATTGTCTGCATACTCTGCTGCTTCCTTTAACAAATTAGAAGCTTGGGTTAACTTATCTTTCCAATAAGTACTATATGGTATCGCAACAAGATTTCCATCCTGCCTCCTTATTACTGTAAATTCTGAGGTGAAAGATTTTTCATCATCCGGATGGTTTTTAATCCAACTTTCAAATTCTTCTTTGGTCATATCTTCCGGATAAAAATTTGCACCTAACGGCTTTGTTTCTGTTCCGATGAAAGGCTTATTATGTTCTAATCTGTCGAAGGGTCCAAACATAATATCGAAAAGCTGCAGTTGAAGTTTTGCAACTTCTGTATTCTGCTTTTCGAGGTTAGCTTTTATTTCATAATTTTTTGAATAAACCTGATCAAGGAAAATTGAATCCATAACTTTTGAAGCCTGATAGAGTTTCTCGACAACCATTTTTTGTCTTTCATCAAGCAGATTGGAATCATACTTTAATTCTGTCGGCACAAACTTGGAAATTTGTTTTTGAAGCATTGCTATTTCCTCCTGCGGCTCCATATTATCAGTTTTTTTCTCACAACCTAAAAAAATCAGTGTAAAAATAATTGATGAAAATAATATATATTTCATTTGAGCACCTGTTTAGTTGAATTGATAAAATTTATAAGCTTGAATATGTGCAATGCGAAATATAATAAGTTTTGAGCTTAATATGGCCACTTGATTGTTGGTATTTAACCACTCATCAAAATATTTAGCAAGTATAATCAAATCTTCTTAAGTTTATTGGTCATTTTTACATAAAAAAATTAAAGGTAAGTAAACTATGCGTAAGTTAAATTCATTATTGGTTGTAGTGATCTTCTTTTTTGTTGCTTCATCAGTATTTCCACAAAATCTGGAAAGAAGCCAGGTACCTGAGAAATACAAATGGAACCTTTCCGAAATTTACACATCTGTTGATGCGTGGAAGACATCACTGAAAGATCTTTCCTCACAGATAAATGAACTACCTGAATTTAAAGGCAAACTCGGAAGTAGCGCCGAGACTCTGTATAATGCATTGAATAATTACTTCGATGCACTGAAAACTCTTTACGCTACATCAACGTATGCTAACAATCTTAGCAATCAGGATCTCGGTAATTCAGAAAACCAGGCTCTTGATCAGCAGGTTAATGCGGTTGCTACAAAATTCAGTGAAAACACAGCTTTTATGGAACCTGAGATACTTTCTATTCCGAAAGAAACAATTCAAAATTTCTTTAAAGAAAATCCTAAGCTAGAAGAATTCTCAATGTATATTGATAACATTCAGAGACTGAAGGCTCATACACTAAGTGAACCGGAAGAAAAAATACTTGCAAGTTTTGGGCTAGTTAGAGGAAACCAGAGTGACGTTTATGGAATCTTCACCAACGCCGAAATGCCTAATCCAAAAATAAAACTTGCAACCGACGAGGAAGTTGAGTTAACACCAGCATCATACACAAAATACAGAGCCCTCACAAACAGAGAAGACCGTGAAAATGTTATGAAAACTTTCTTTAATGGTTATGGAGAATTTAAGAATACGTTTGGTGCAAACCTTGGCGGCAAAGTAAAGATGGATTGGGTTTATGCTAAAGATAGAAAATATGACTCCTGTCTTGAGTCTGCATTGGACAGAGATAATCTGCCGGTTTCAGTTTATTCAACTTTGATTGAACAGGTTAATAAAAACCTTCCGACTCTATATCGTTTTCTTGATTTGAAAAAAAGAATGCTTGGTGTAAAAGAACTTCACTATTATGATCTTTATGTGCCATTGGTTCAAAAGGTTGAATTGAATTATACCATCGATGAAGGAGAAAAAATTATTGAGAACGCACTTCAACTTTTGGGTGATAATTATGTGAATACACTAAAGAAAGCATTCAACGACAGATGGATTGATTTTATGCCGACAGTCGGAAAGAGGAGCGGAGCTTATTCTACCGGTGGAGCATACGACGTTCATCCATATATTCTAATGAACTGGAATGATGATTATGAATCTGTTTCTACTCTTGCACACGAACTGGGTCATACAATGCACAGTTATTTTTCAAATAAGAACCAACCATTCGCAAAAGCAGATTACGCTACATTCGTTGCTGAAATTGCCTCAACTGTAAACGAAACTTTATTGAATGATTATATGGTAAAGAACGCAAAATCAGACGAGGAAAAATTGTATTTACTTGGAAGCTATCTTGATTTGTTGAGGTTGACAATTTTCAGACAGACTTCTTTTGCTTAATTTGAATGGGATATACATAAAAAAGGTGAAGCTGGAGAACCAATCACCGGTGAGGATATGTGCAAAATTTATGACGATATCGTAAAAAAATATTATGGTAACGATGAAGGACATTGCGTTGTTGACGATTACATTAAGTACGAATGGTCATACATTCCTCACTTCCTCGGTTATGAGTACTACGTTTTCCAATATGCAACTTCATTAATATATGGTACTGCACTGGTCCAGAAGATGTTAAACGAAGGACAGCCTGCCGTTGATAAATATTACAATATTCTTAAAGGCGGTGGTTCAAAATATCCCACACAATTAATTCAAGCTGCTGGAATAGATCCAATGTCCCCCGAACCGGTTACTCTCACTATGCAGAAGATGAACAAGGTTATGGATGAGATGGAAGAAATTTTAAACAGGATGAGTAAATAACTAATTATTAAGCTGTCACGATTTATTCGTGGCAGCTTTTCTCTTTCCTTTCTTTTAAATACCTTCGTTTAATGTTACAATTTCGTGATGCTTTGAATTATCCGGTTTAATAATTTGTTTTGAAATTAAATACAGATTATAAAAGAGGATAAAAATGAAGTGGATTACCGTGTTTTTAATATTAATTCTTTTTTCTCATTCAATTTTATTTGCTCAGGAAGAAAGAAAAGTTTTAGTTGAGGTTTTTACTAACTCCCACTGTCCTCTTTGTCCCGCAGCTCACAACGTGCTTAATAATTACCTGGCGGGTCCTAATGGAGATAAAATAAGTTACGTTTATTATCATATGGTTTATCCTTATGCAGATGATTCACTTTATTATCAAAGTATGGAAGGATCTGATGAAAGAAATAATTATTACAGCCCGGTACCGGCTACACCACAGGGTTGGTTCGATGGTGTTCATCAGGGAAGTTCCACTGGTTGGGCAGCGACACTTGATAATCTGGTTTCTACTCAAAGCCCTTTGAAAATACTATTGAGTGGAACTCGAAATGAAACTCAATTTAATATTAATGCTGAATTAACCAGAACCGGTGATATTGCTGATCACGATTTGGTCATCCATTTTGTTGTGGTGGAAGATCTTTACTACGCAGGAAGAAACGGAATTGCAAACCATAAACACGTAATGAGAAAAATGTTACCTTCTCCTGTTGGTCAGCCATTTACCATTGACTTGAATGAGACAAAAGATATTCCTCAAACAATTTTCCTCGATCCTCTATGGGATGCTGATAGTTTAAGTGTTGTTGTATTTGTACAAAGCACAGGCGCAATGACAGTTTACCAATCAGAAACTATTAATTATGACGAGCTAAGTATTACGGGAGTAGAGAATGAGATTTCTAAAGTCTCTGATTTTAAGTTAGAACAAAATTACCCTAACCCGTTTAACCTAGGCACAACAATTAATTTTTCAATTCCCGAAGCATCTTTTGTCTCGTTAAAAATATTCAATTCAGTAGGTGAAGAAATTAGAACCCTGGTTGCAGAAAAGTTAAGCGCCGGTAGTTACAAATATTATTGGAATGCAGAAGGGCTAACCAGCGGAATATATTTTTACAAAATTAAGACTGGAAGATTTATTAAAACTAAAAAGATGATTTTAATGAAGTAAAATAAATTATTTATCGCTGTGTTACCCCCATCAATAAAAATCTTTCTTAATAGAATTATGAAGATGAGGTTTTTAATTTTAAATCGGTTACTTAAATATTTCTTATTGTAAAAAAGTAAATAAAAACTATTTTAGCAGAAAGAAATTTTAAAGAGGAGTAATTATGGAAATTCATGTCGAACATTCTCAGGACAAATCAAAAATAATTATAGATAAGAACAAATTAATTGGTGCTGAGAATGAATCATTCCAAAGCCTGGTCCAGGAATCTATTGATAAAGGAAGCAAATCTGTTTCTATCGATTTATCTAAAGTAGAATTCATATCAAGTTGGGGTATCGGTCTTCTGGTGCACGCTTATACAAGCTGTATTAACAAAAACATAAATTTTCAGCTTGAAGGTGTAAACGAACAGGTTATGAATGTATTAAACCAGCTAAAACTTACGAGGCTATTCAACATCGCTCAAAAATAAAATGAGCTCAAAGAATACATAGTATCACTTGCAACTCTTGTGACTGAAATAATACTATCAAAGGTGTTAATCATTACAGTTTTAAAAATTGATTCGTTCATTTAATAATCTCTACTTATTAAATAAGGCAGATGTTTTAACTTTCTTTTTTATCACTAAAATTACTCCCTGCTTTCTTTTATAAGAATTTTTCCTGTAATGATTTAGCCACAAATTCTCTTGCCAATTTACCGTTAATCCCAAATAGGTTGAATCTCTTTTAATCAGGAGCTAAGTTCATTCCGTTATAAAACTTATCAAAAATTATGGAGAAGGTATGAAAAAATTTTTCCTGTTCGGAGGACTTTTAACAATCTCAGTCCTATCCACTTTAATATTTTCAACGGGTTGTTCAAATAAGGAAGATGAGGGGAAAATCGCTGTTACCACACTGTCAGCCGAAGCCAAAAATGATTTTCTTACAGGTCGTGAACTTTTTGAAAAACTTCGTGCACGCGAGTCACTTGAGTATTTTGAAAAAGCTTATAATAAGGACAACAAATTTGTTATGGCTTATTATTATCACTCACTTGCAAATCCCACGAACAAAGGATTCTTTCAGGATTTAAATAATGCCCTTGCGAATGTGAACAGTGTTTCAGAAGGAGAAAAATTATTTATTCAGGCTTTGAAAGCTGGTGTAGATGGTAACCAAAAACTACAGGAGGATTATCTAACAAAGCTTGTTGAACTTTATCCGGATGATGAAAGAGCTCACCAGCAACTGGGTCAATTCTACTTTGGTCAGCAAAAATATGATCTTGCGGTTCAGCATCTAAAAAAAGCAACAGAGATAGCCCCCCAATATTCAATCTCTTATAATATGTTAGGCTACTCTTATAGGAATCTTGAAAATTATACCGAGGCAGAGAAGGCATTTAAAAAATATATTGCTCTTATTCCCAATGACCCAAATCCATACGATTCCTATGCAGAAATGCTTTCAAAACAGGGAAGATTTGAAGAGTCAATTGTTCAATACAAAAAGGCACTGCAGATTAATCCCGGATTCTTTAATTCCCGAATGGGGATATCAAACAATTTAATTCTTTTAAATAGGTATAAAGAAGCTAAAGACAATTGTGATAAAAGTTTTGAAATTGCAAAGAACGATGGAGAAAGAAGGTTTGCATTGTTCACTAAAACAGTTGCCTGCGTGGAGGAAGGTGATATAAATGGTGCGATGGAAGAATTACAAAAACAATTCGATCTTGGAAAAAATATTAATGATGCCGGTGCAATGTCAGCCGATCTGAACAATATGGGCAATATTCTATACGCAGCAGGAAAATATGAAGACGCAGCTTCAGTTTATGAAGAAGCTATCAATCTTGTTGAAGATTCAAATCTGTCCGATGAGGTAAAAGAAAATAATAAAAGATTAAATATTTATAACAGAGGAAGAATCGCTTTAATGACAGATAAAATTGAAGATGCAAAAAAACTGGCTGTCGAATTTTCTGCTAGTGCAAATAAAGCTAACAACACTTTCCAAATATGGCTGGCCCATTCATTAAATGGATTGATTGCTATGCAGGAAAGTGAATACAAAAAAGCAATAAGTGAATTCGAAAAATCTAATCTTCAAAATCCTCAAACCTACTATTATCTGGCTATAGCTTATTCAAAAGATGGTAATTCCACAGAAGCAAAGAAATATGCTGAGAAGTGTGCTAACTTTAATGCATTGATAAACCTGAATCAAGCATTTGTAAGAAATAAAGCAAAACAATTACTCACCACTTTATAATCTTAAGGAGCGGATTTTTAAATCCGCTCCCGTTATTTCCAAAATTGAACAGAAAATTGTTTCTTTCGTGAACCTTTCGTGACATATAGATAATATTTTGATTTTAGAGTTATTTTTAAACAATTTCATGAAAGGAGACTATTATTATGAAGTACTTAAAGTACTCTTTGATAATGTTGTTTATGTTCGCTAGTTCATCACTCATTATGGCTCAAGTTGATCCTGATACTGCTATGAAAGCAAGTGTTGACAGATTTAGTATAGACGCAGGAACTCTTTTTATCAGAGATTCGACAAACAACCTGCCAGGACCAAATGAACCAATAAATTTTGATCAGGAACCATTTTTTTCAATGGGCTTAGGACCTGATGGCGAGTTCATTTCTTATTATAATTTTGATGTTCAGCCAACTGAACCCGCTCCAATTTATGTTTTATTTAGAGATGGTGAGCCAAGCCCTGTACCCGATCAGCTCAATATTGTTGGTGTAATACCAGGCGATATTGGCTATAGTGATTTCTGGAGGGTCAATAAAGTTACTGTTCCGCAGAATTATGTTGCAAACACTATAACAAGCGTATCTGAAATTATTAGCGGTAGTTACCCAATAACCGAAACGGATATTTTGGTAAACTGTCCTGTTGTACCAGATAGTTCTACAGCTATGTTGAGATATAACAATAATCCGGATATTGGGTTAACAAGGGGATGGTATAATACGGAAGTTGTATTCTATTTTAACTTTGCAGAGAAGGACTTGATGGTTAACGGTTCTGGTATGGTTTCTTTGTCACCAATTTATGTTTGCTTCAATATAAATCCGGGTCAACCAGGCGGGGGACCACCTTCAGGATTCAAAACTGATTCTACCGGTAGAGCACATAATGTAACGGCAACTCTTCCTGAAGATGTAGATTATTCTCCACTCTGGATGGTAAATATTTATGATAATGCTGATTTTGATATGGTTCATGATCTAGCATCAGCTCAAATGGCAAATATACTTGCAATGGGTGCGGCTAATGTAAATTGTCCGGTGGTTGAAAACGAATCCTCTAGCGCAGTTGAGCCATTTGGTAATTCTACACCTAATAGCTATGCACTTGACCAGAATTATCCAAATCCGTTTAATCCATCAACAACAATAAGATTTTCAATTCCTGAAAATCAGCTGGTAACCTTAAAAATTTATAACAGTATTGGTGAGAAAATTGCAGACCTTGTAAACCAGGTTTTACCTTCTGGAAACTATCAACTAAGCTGGAACGCAGAAAATAATCCAAGCGGAATTTATTTTTATACTTTAACAACAAACAACTTTAAAGAAACAAAGAAAATGATTCTTTTACGATAAGAAAAACTTGTTTATTAAAAGTTTGAGTTAATAACACTCGTCAATAAACTTAACAATAAAATCCTGCCCGAATTAGTTCGGGTGGGATTTTTAATTTTATCACCCGCCACAAAAGCAGATAGGGAAAAATATTTAAAAATGATTCTATAAAAAGTTTTTACTTCTGTGATTCTTCTGTGATAATTCAGAAGTAGTTTTAACATTGTTAATAATAATAAGTAAAGGAGAAAATTATGCGAATTTTATTAGTTATGCTTTCGCTTTCAATGTTTTTATTTTGGAGCTGTTCTGATGATGATAATACGCCAACACAGAATCAACCTTCAACATCATCATTAACATTAAATATTAATGGTCTTGAAGATTTAGGATCTACAGCCAAATATGAAGGATGGATAATTGTCAATGGTAGCCCTGTTTCAACAGGTACTTTTACAGTAGACGCCAGTGGCACTTTAAGCCAGACTGATTTTGATGTGGATGCGACTAATCTTTCAAACGCAACGGCATTCGTTTTAACAATTGAGCCCAACCCGGATAATGATCCCAATCCAAGTCAAACACATATACTGGCTGGCAGTTTCAGCGGAAATTCCAGCAGTCTCAGCATATCACATTCGGCGGCTTTGGGAGATGATTTTTCCTCAGCTTCGGGAACTTTTATTCTTGCAACTCCAACAGACGGTGCTATGACAAATGAAAATAGCGGCATCTGGTTTTTAGATTTAAGTTCCGGTAGTCCCGCACAAGGATTGTTTTTACCTACCTTGCCATCAGGTTGGATGTACGAAGGATGGGCAGTAATTAATGGAACTCCTGTGACTACAGGAAAATTCACCAGTACGACACAAGTGGACGAATCAGATCCTTACAGCAGTACACAACCGGGACCTCCGTTCCCTGGTGAAGATTTTCTGGTTAATGCACCATCAGGATTAACGTTTCCAACCGATATTTCAGGAGGAAAAGCCGTAATAACAATTGAGCCTGATCCTGATAATAGTCAGGCCCCGTTTACGCTAAAGCCTCTTGTTGGAGATATTCCAATGAATGCAGCAGATCATACAAACTATGGAATGAGTTTAAATAATCCCTCATTTCCAACGGGAATTGCAACACGATAATGGAACGTTGTTCAATAATAGAGCTGCCTAATTACGGGTGGCTCTTTACTAAATGACATTTTATGCTTAATGTTGTATTGTTTATGTACCTTGCTGAACTCATTATAGTCAAATAAAATAAATTTAAATTATGAAAAAAGTTTTAGTTATCGAAGACGACAAATCCCTTTCCGATCTTTTAGAAATTCATCTGAAAGACCTTAATTGTGATGTGAAGACTATCCTGGATGGTGGTGAAGGATTAAATACAGCCACAACAGAGAATTTTGATTTGATAGTGCTTGATATAATGCTTCCAAAGGTAGACGGACTTGAGATTTGTAAAGAAGTTCGTCGAAAAGACATTTACACACCAATTCTTATGCTGACTTCTAAATCTGAGGAGATGGACAAAGTCCTGGGACTGGAAGTTGGGGCTGATGATTATCTAACAAAACCTTTTAGCATTAGGGAATTTATTGCTCGCGCAAAAGCTATTTTAAGAAGAATAGATGCTATTCAAAAGGAATTGGGTAACGGTAAGGACATATCTGTAAGCGATTTAACTATCGAAGCATCAAAAAGAAAAGTTACACTTAAAGGAGAAAGAATTGAGTTGACTCCAAAAGAATTCGACCTGCTCCTCTTTCTTGCATCACATCCAGGCAAAACTTATACTCGCGAACAATTGCTTAATCTTCTTTGGGGCTATCAGTATGATGGCTATGAACATACCGTAAATTCTCATATAAACAGATTACGAAGTAAAATTGAACCCGATATTTCAAAACCAAAATATATTTTAACTTCTTGGGGCGTTGGATACAGATTTAATGAGGAAGTAGCATAACAGCAGGTGGAAAATTCAAATCAAAATAAATATAGTTTCTTCTCAAGTCTTTACTGGAAGAT
>JARRKF010000002.1:0-13315 GCA_037388405.1 Ignavibacteriaceae bacterium
CGATTGCAGTAAAGATGCATCCATTCTTCAGTTCAGTTTCCCATATGGCAAAAGAATTGAGTAATGCTGGTGCAAGCGGACTTGTTCTTTTTAACAGGTTTTATCAACCAGATATAAATCTTGAAACTCTTGAAGTAGAACCAAATGTTATACTCAGTACGCCTTTTGCAATGCGGCTTCCATTAAGATGGATTGCAATTCTTTACGGAAGAACAAATGCTGATCTGGCTGCAACAAGCGGTATTTACACTGCAGAAGATGTTCTAAAAATGGTTATGGCTGGTGCGAAAGTTACACAGATGCTCTCCTGTTTATTGAAATTTGGAATCGGGCATATTGCTGAAGTTACTTCTAAAATGAAATTGTGGATGGAAGAAAAAGAATACGAATCTATAAACCAGATGCGCGGCAGTATGAGCTATATGAATGTTGATGATCCGGCAAAGTTTGAGCGTGCAAACTATATGAAGGTTTTGCACTCATATAAATAACTTCATAGCCTCCTATACGTTGCGGGTGGAACAGTTGTCCTCTTATCCTGTCCAGTTAGTTTTGTCCGCAACGTTTTTTTATTCCAAATCACATTTAATTAAACCTCGTTCGTCATTTGAACCAATAATCCTATTTTAACGTTTAATAAATAAAATTTTAGGAAAAATGGCTTTATTCTTCACAATATTCTTTACCGTTTACACGGCCCTTAATTATTATATTTTTATAAGGGGATGGCAGGCACTTCATTCGCTGCCCTGGTTAAAACCTTTTTATGTAGTTGTATTTATAGTTGCTGCGTACGGTTATGTTTTTGCAAAACTGCTTTATAAATTTTTACCAGCTATTATTTATGACATTTGGCTTGGTATTGGTGCAATCTGGTTTGCCTTCTTTGTTTACTTCATTTTACTACTGCTGGGATTAGATATAATTCGTTTGTTCAATTCCTTCGTGCATTTTTTCCCCAAGTACATTTTCAATGATTACGAAACCACAAAGAAGATAACAGCTATTGTAATAATAGTATTGGTTAGTTTGATCGTTTTTTTAGGAAATCTGAACAAAAGGGATATCACAATAACAAATCTGAATATCACTCTCCCGAAGGGAAACGGAATACTGAATGAACTTAATGTTGTAATGGCTTCAGATCTTCATCTGTCGACTATTGACGGGGAAAGATTGCTTTCAAAAATTATTGATAAGATAAATTCTGTGAATCCTGACATAGTTTTATTTGGTGGAGATATTGTTGATGATAAAGCAGAAATCTTAAAAGACAGAAGAATTGGAGAATCCTTTAAGAGACTTAATCCGAAATATGGAGTTTATTCAATTACCGGTAACCACGAATTTATAAACGATGTTGAGTCAAGTGTTAAGTTTATGGAAGAATATGGGATGAAAATTCTGCGAGATGAATATGAGTTTATTGATAGCAGCTTTTATTTGGTGGGAAGGGATGATGTTGTTAAGAAACAATTCACTGGCAGAGAAAGAAAAAAACTTAACGAAATAATCAGCTCAATTAATTCGAATTATCCTAAAGTACTTTTAGACCACACACCGGTAAAATTAGAACAAGCAGAAAATAATGGAATCGATTTACAATTTTCAGGACACACACATCACGGACAGATCTGGCCTGCAAACATTATTACTAATATGATTTACGAAGTAAGCTGGGGTTATTTAGAAAAAGGTAAAACTAAATATTACGTTTCCTCTGGTGCAGGAACGTGGGGACCGCCAGTCCGTACGGGTAGCAAATCGGAAATTGTTAATATCAAAATAAAATTTGAATGATCTTTGTGTCATATAATCATACATCCATACAAGCACACTCGTTTGCATGGATGTATGAGTGAATGTCTGTATGATTTAAAACGTAAACGTCACGCCAAACTTTATATTATCAAATGCTATTGGTGGTGCACTGGAAAACGGCCAGTTCATTTTATCCTGTCTTAATTCATACAATCCGTAACTTAAAGCGCTTTTTAGAACAACATAAACAATCGGACCTGCAGCAGGTGAAGATTTAAGTACTTCTTTAATAAATAAGTCAGTCAATCCATTTGCAGCAGCTTCAATAATCCCGCTTCCTGCCCATTTCCAGAATAAATGTCTTTCAAAAACAATGGATCTTTCGTAACCGGCTTCAAGAGTAATTAATTTTATAGGTTGTATTCTGATTCCGGCTTCACTGCTTGTTCCAAAACGAAAACTTCCATCATATAACTGCTTTATTCTTTCATCATTTTGATTTAAAGTATCATCGGGAAAATCCATTCTTGTCCAATTCATTGTAGAAGTATAGTATGGAGTTATTGAAGCCTCCTCGCCAATTTTGTAACCATATCCTTTTGACCAACCAGCGCCAAACTGCCAATTTTGTGTTTCAATTTCTCCGGTCGTTCCTGCTCCACCAGCAAGATTTGTTGTATTCCGATTAAGAAATAAATAATTAAATGTACTTTTCTTGATATAATCTGCATATTTTGTTTTTTGCTGACTTCTATATCCAAGCTTTAATTCAATAAGATTGTTATCAGCAAACGGTTCTTCAACATCTTTTCTTGAGATATCGGATAAACCATAATTGAGAGAAATAGCCGGTTGTTTGTTTTTCCAGACTTTCCATTCATCAAAATCATCCCATTCCCATTTCCAGTGTATTTTTTCTTTTGCTTTTGTAGAATCTTGTGCAAATGAGTTAAAAGGGATAATAAATATTAATAATGTCGTAAATGTTATTATATAATGTCTCATAATTTCTCCGAAAATATTTTTAATCGATATGGAAAAAATACCGTATTCTTTGTTCTGATTTGCATTTATCTGATAAACGGTTCTATGTTAAGATGGAAGAACAAATTGTAAGGTTACTTCATTCTTTCTCTAATTTTCCATTTTATAACCTCATCAAGAGACTGATGGAATTTAACAGGTAAGTTTTTGTATTTGGAAGAAAATATTTTTTTAATCTCTTCGAAATTAGATGTGTCAACTTTTCTCAGATCTTTTTCGATATTGCTTACAAATATTTGAATTTTGGATTGTACTCTCTCATTAATTTTTTCGTCCCCTGTTTCAGAAATAAGCCGGACGGTTTTTCCCAGATCAAAATTATTTTCAACAAGTGATCTGAGACATACTCCTCTTAAATTTTCAGCAATTATTGTTCTGTTAACATTGCCCAGCTCTTTTGCAGTTTCTGTAATCGATGAATGAGAAAACTTTTTACTTTTTAATGAATCAATTACGATATCTTCAAAAGTTAAACTTGTTTCTTTAACAAGTTCTTTTGGAAGATCAGATAGCTGAATCATATTTCGTTTTTCTGATTTTACAAATATAACGGCTCGTTTTATAACTGATTCCAGCTCTCGTACATTTCCTTTCCATTGATAATCATTTAAAGCCTGTAAAGCCGCTTTTGATATCTCAATTTCGTTTGATTCGGATTGCATAAAACTTTTTGCAATTACATTAACATCTTCTTTCCTTTCGCGCAAAGAAGGTAAATCAATTGTAATTACATTTAACCTATAGTAAAGATCTTCACGGAATTTTTTCTCTTTAACTAATTCAGCAAGATTTTTATTTGTGGCCGCAAAAATCCTAACATTAACTTTCTCTAATTTTGTTGAGCCAACCTTCTCAATTTCTCCAGATTGAATTACACGCAGCATTTTTACCTGGAAATTTTCAGTAGTCTCACCAATCTCATCTAGGAAGATTGTTCCTTCATCAGCCATTTCAAATCGACCTTGTTTATTGTTATTAGCTCCAGTGAAAGCTCCTTTCATATAACCAAACAATTCGCTTTCAAGCAAACTCTCAGTTAGTGCGCCACAGTTGACAGTAACAAAGTTTTTATCTTTTCGTTTGCTTAATTGGTGAATGGCTTTTGCAACCAGCTCTTTTCCGGTTCCACTTTCACCGGTTATAAGAATTGTTGTATCGGTTGGTGCAGCCTTTTTAATTAGACCAATAACTTTTTCCATAGAATCAGACGAATAGACAATTCCAAAAAACTCTTTTTCATCGTTTTCAAATTCTGCCTTAATTCTGTCGTCTTCATTTTCTTTAAGCTTTTCAATTTCATTCCTGAGGTTATCAATTCTTTCTGTTAGCTGTGCTGACTCTTCTCCTGTCTCCTTCAATTCATTCTGGAGTGCTTCAAGTTGATTTTCTTTGGAATAAAGCAAATTCCGTAAAACTAAAGCTTCATCAAGAGCACCTTTTAACTCTTCTCTTCCTTTAAAAGTATAAAATGCTATTTCGGAAATAGTAAGTGTGAAGAAGGGAATCAGAAATAATGATGCTGATATTTTTAGATATGAAAATGAAATCAAGTTGAATAGTATTACAAGAACAATAAACCCAAATAAAAAATACTTTATTACTATTTTTTTATCGAAGGTATTAATGAAAAATAAAAACAATAGAATTAGGAAAGGAAAGGTTATTAAGGAAGTAAAATAAAAGTGATCATTTATATCTCTTGAATTAAAAAGATTATCCAGAGCAAAAGCATGCAACGCCATCCCGGGCATCTGTTTATCGAAAGGAGATTGAAACGTTGGAGCAATCTGACTGTCACTTACCCCAATACTTACGACTTTATTTTTAAATTGTTTAAGTTCTTTACTTTGATCATAAACCAGACTGGTGAACTCGATTGCTGAATAGTTTTTAAATTTTTTCCATGATGAAACTATGTTGGCAATTAAATATCTTTTTTTGCTCTCAAGGCCTGATATTTGCAATGAAAATGCCTTCTCTCGAATGCCATCATTTATAAGTATAAGGGGAATTTCAAAATCATAATCGCTTATAAAATTTATATGACCTGTTAATAGATTTTCATCAAGCAATTTTGGACTTGGGAAGCTTAATGAATCAGTATAGAAATTATTGTTGTGTTCTATAATCCTTCCTGCAAGTGAGCTTAAAACAACCTTTCCTGATTTTTCAATTTCCTTTTTTAGCAGGTTATCATAGACGGATTGCGTAACAAATCTAGAACTTAGAAAAATTTCCAGCCCGATTTTCTTAACTCCAAGCCTTGTCAGCTGGTTAATTAAAAGTGCGTAGTAATTGCGTTTTATTGGCCAGGGACCGATTCTCGCTATATCATCGGCAGTGAAATGAATCAGGATAATATTCGTATCAGGTATTATTTCTCCACGTACCTGCACAAAAATAGTTTCAACCTCTTTATCTGCACTTTTTCTTGCATCACTAAAAATTAACAGAAATATGCTTACAAGGATTATAATGCTTGCTTGGATCAGGAGCTTCTTTTTATCTATCGAAGAAAACAAACCAAATTTCTTATTAGTGTTCCTTAAATATAAATAACAGAGCTTCAAATCATTCAACGAATGTTGATCAGAATATCTGTAATCAATATGACGAATTTAAATATTAAGTGTAAAAATTCGTATTTTTGAAAAAGCTTATTCTTAAAAAACATCCCCGGAAAAACAATGAAAAAACTAAAATCTCTACTGATATTCACTCTTCTGCCATTTGTATTGGCGGGCTGCCTTCAGGTTGATACAACAATAAATGTTAATAAAGATGGCAGCGGAACAATAAATGAAAAAGTACTATTCAGCAAAACATTTGTTAATATGATTAAAGAGTTCGCACAATCTTTTAGTGATTCTGCATCTGCAGATCAGGAAGACCTTTCGATGTTTAAAGATGATGAAATTAAAGCCGATGCAAAAGATTTTGGCGAAGATGTAAAATATGTTTCTCATAAGCTTATAAGTAATGATAAATGGGAAGGTTATGAAGCCGTTTATTCTTTTAACGATGTAACAAAAATAAAAATCAAACCAGATCCGGGGTCAAAAGTTAGTATAGGGGAAGAAGGTGCTGAAGCTCCTTCTGAAGAAGATTTTTACTTTTTCAAATTTGTCAAAGGAAATACGCCGGAATTAATAATAGATCGTCCAGAGATTAAACTTTCAGGAGAAACAGAAGAGAACAATCAAGAGCAATCAGAGCAAAATGATGAAGGAATGAACGATGAAATTCTTAAGATGATGGAAGGAATGAGCGTAACCGTATCAGTTGATGTAAAGGGAAAAATTGAAAACACCAATGCTTCTTATGTTGATGGTTCAAAAATTACTTTATTTGAAATGAATTTTGCAGAGATGATGAAGAACAAAGAAGCATTTAAAGAGTTTAAGAACAAAGAGCCCAAAAATATTGATGAAATGAAAGCGTTTCTTGAAAAATTTCCCGGTATGAAAATTCAAATTGATAGACCGGTTACAATCAAGTTTAAATAATCAATAAACAAATTAATAAATGAGTTAAATGCAAAGAAGACTAATAATATTAATACTTGTATTCGAATTTAGTGTTGCATTCGCCCAGTCCGAAGCAACTAAATATGGCAGTGAATTTACACTTAGCGAAAAAACAAATATATCAAAAATACTTGCTGATCCTGAGTCATACATTGATAAAACAGTTTTAGTTGAAGGGGAGATTATGGATGTTTGTCCGATGATGGGTTGCTGGATAGAATTGAAATCTGACAAAGCAGATGAAAAAATTAAAATAAAAGTTAATGATGGTGAAATAGTATTTCCGACTGAAGCAATTGGAAGCACTGCAAAAGTTGAAGGCAAAGTATATAAAATTGAATTAACAGAAGAGAAAGCGATTGATCATTTTGAACATATAGCAGAAGAAAAAGGTGAAAAATTTGATCCTTCAACTATCACCGGACCTGTGACAATATACCAGATTAAAGGTTCCGGAGCAGAAATTCAGTCAAATAAAAACTGATTTTTTATGAGAGCTGTTAATCTTTAGCAGCTCTCGCTAAATATAATATTACCCATTATTCTTTCCCATTAAAACTATTTACATTCCTACTTTCTTTATCTATCCTTAAATTTAGTCTATGAATGAAAATAAAATAGAAAAGCAGACTTTTACTTATCCGTTTCTGTTCAGAATAATTTTTAGGTTTGGAAACATTGTAATCACATTTTTGCTTATTTTATATTCGATCCCCTTATTTGTCTCTCTTGATCAAAGAAAAATACTTGTAATTCCATTATTCATTTCTCTACTGGTGATTTATTTTTTGAATCGTCATTATCTTACTCTTTATAAAATACTTCCATATAAAATAGAAGCAGATGATGAGAAGATAGTTTGTTCCGAATTTTTTCTCTCTAAAAAAGAAATCATAATTAATTATAATGATATTGATTCACTATCGGGTGGTTTATTTGAAAACAGAATGTCCGGAATTATGCAGGTTTGCGATAGTAAAAAAGATTTCTGTTTCGGTTTTTATCATCGTTTAAGAAACTCAAACAAACTGGTAACAATAATTTTAAGTAAAGTTAAAAGAGAATTGTATGATGAGGTGCTGGAAAAACTTATTTCTAAAGGGAAGAAAAAATAATTTATGAAAATTGCAGTTTTACTATCGGGCGGTGTTGATAGCTCTGTTGCATTAAGTTTATTGAAGGAAGAAGGACATACTTTAACAGCATTCTATTTGAAAATATGGCTTCAGGACGAATTCTCATTTCTCGGTGAGTGTCCCTGGGAAGAAGATCTTAAATATGCTCGAAGTGTATGTGATAAAGTCAAGGTTCCGCTTGAAATAATTCCTTTACAGACTGAGTATTGGGATAATGTAGTATCGTATACAATTGAAGAAATTAAAGAGGGCAGAACTCCAAACCCTGATATTTTTTGTAATAGTTTAATAAAATTTGGTGAGTTTTATGAGAAGATTGATAATACCCATGAGAAAGTTGCAAGCGGTCATTATGCAAGAGTTGGAAAAGATAACGGAAAATATTTCTTGAAAACTTCTCCTGATTCAATAAAAGATCAAACTTACTTTCTGGCTTACCTTACACAAAAACAGTTATCCAGAGCTTTGTTCCCGATTGGTAAATTCACTAAACAAGAAATACGAAAACTTGCTCAGGAATATGATTTACCAACGATGGCAAGAAGAGATAGTCAGGGTATTTGCTTCCTTGGTCAGATAAAATTTAATGAATTCATTAAACATCATCTGGGTGAAATTGAAGGTGATATTATTGATGTTGATACAAATAAAGTAATGGGAAAGCATCCTGGTTACTATTATTATACGATTGGTCAGAGGTCAGGCTTAAGATTGGGCGGGGGTCCATGGTATGTTGTTAGAAAAGATGTTGAAAAGAATATTGTATACATTTCCAAGGAAAGTAAAACTGATCTGGATAGGTGTGAATTCAGAGTTGGAAAACTAAATTGGATATCAGAAATCACACCCCGGAAAAAAGAATTAAAGGTAAAGATAAGACACGGTGCAAATTCGTACGATTGTTTTATTGAATTTATGAATGAAGAAACCTTAAATGTTAAGCTTGCCAAACCAGACAAAGGAATTGCACCGGGTCAGTTTGCAGTTTTTTATGATAGAGATTTATGCTTAGGCGGGGGAGTTATTCTGCAGGATTAGGAATGATTAAATCAGTTCTTGACTCTGGTTTTGAAAGTGGTAAAATTGTCTTTTTATCAATTGAGATACCTAATAATTTTTCGCAGTTCGTACATAAATAAGCATACCTTGTTCCAATCACTGAATCAAGTTCACAAATCCATGCATCGTTTAATGCTTTTCCGCAACTGGGACAGATGGACTTAAAAGTAACTTTCTGTAATAATTTTGTCATCATATTTTATTGAGATGATATTATTAAGACTCCTCAAAGACTCAAAATGTTACTTTTTAACTAAATTTTTTTAAATAATATTTCGTTGCCCTAATATTTAACTACCCATTTCCACTAAATAAACAGCAACAATAGCAGGAAGAATTAATTGCTTGGAGAGACTGTTTATTAATTCCGCAGCTATTTAATTAAAAGTATAAGATTTTTCAACCCAAAATTCAGTTTCTGAACCATTTTTTCGTGCAGGTTTCCATTGGGATTTGTAAACTGCTGAAATAATTTCTTTCAGGCAATCTTCACAATCAATTGAGTTGAATAAAATAACATAATCCGCAACTTTGCCCGAACTATCTATTTTTAATTTTAATTTAAGTGACCCACTATAATTCATGTTATCAGGAAGAACCTCAAGAAGCTGTCTTGGAGGACTTGGTTCAACTGCAATGTTTAGCTTAATTGTATCTGTAACATTTTCGCTAACAGATAAAGCCTGCTGATCAGTTTTAGAGGTAATAATGTCATCGAGTATCACAGGTTCAACAATTTCTTCATCAAAATATATTTCTGGCATTTTTGGTTCTTTTGAAATATTCGCGGCAGGTTGTATTGTAGCGGGAATATCATCAATAAAAATTAAAGGTTCACTAAACTTTAAATTTTTGTTGTGATTTATATTAGGTGATAAAAGAAATGCACAAATAATCAATAACTCACTAAAGATAACACTGATCTTGATATTTCTTGAATAATGATTATGTTCTTTAAACCTGATGATCATTGCCATCTTAATGTGGTTTGTGAGTTAACCACATTGCCGTTTGTAATATCTTCAATTTCAACATTTATTTTATAATCTCCTTTTTCATATTTGCTCATATCAAGCTGCAAGTAGACCGGCGTATCTTTTTTATAAGATTGATACTCAGTTGTTAATGTGAGAGTATTTTCATCTGCGCCCAAACCTATTACTCCAAGCAACGAATTTAAAAAGTTACCTATACCCGAGTTCTCTTTTATTTTATAGATTGTAATCCGTTGTTCAAAATTTGAAATACCTGAATCATTTGATGACAGATTGTAAACTTCAAAATAAATGTAAATCTGGTTAATTGCTGAGAAAGTGTTTAACGGATTTGGTAAAAGATTTAGATTTCCTCTTTTGATGGTCAAGTTATTGCTTTCATCAACATTTGATGCTAAGATGATGTCACTGATATCCAAATTAGTTGAACTAAATTTCTTAATCTTAAAATTTGTTCTGTTAGTAAAAACACCATTGTCAGCATCTCTAATGATTTCAAAGGCAAGTAAACCGCTGTCGGGTGGCAAATCTACGAGCACAGAGTTGATCTTATATTTTTCAAATAAACCTAATTTCAAATCTCTTTTATAATCTAAATCAGCCAAATGTTTTTTCTGCACTGTCTCTATTTCTGAATCTTGTTTAACGAAGAAGATTCCATACTTATGAGCAAGAGGATAACGATTTCCAGGTGCAACTAATTTATCTGAATTTAATGCGTAGTTGATATACACCTGTGTGGTTGATGATGATTCATTCCTTAAATTTTTAAATTGTGCAATAGTAAAAGGAACCTGAATAACCGGATCCTCGAATTTAGGTTCATAACTTTCAGGCTCAGTTCGTCTCAGATCATTCATAAAGAAATCTGCATCTCCGGGAAACTGTGATATGTGTCGGCTGCCAGGTTTTGGTGTGCTGAATCTGTAATTTTCATTCCAGGATTCATCCACAAAACCTAAAATTTTGTCTTTGTAATACCAGAAATCAGTTTTTAGCATAAGTTGTGTTCGACCACCTGCGTTGATATAAGGTCTGTGTCTGACTTTATATAATGGTTCTCCGTATCTAATTACTGTTTCTCCACGATCAGAATCCCATCCGGAAATACCAAGCTTATCAACGCTGAATTTTAGATCTGAATAAGTAACGCGGGAATAATGTTCTAGTAATCGTTCATTGTAATCTGTCAAAAAGAGTGGATCGGATACTTTCCAAAATTTATTTACTATCCTTTCAATTTCAACTTTGGATAAATCTTCCAATTTGTCATTAGACTCATTCTCTAAAAAATATAATGCAGATTTATATTTTATATCATTAATTTCATCTTCATTCATCAATCCGAAAGCAGTTTTGTAAGCAAAGAATGAAGAATCCAATTGAGAAGTTTTATAATAAAAAAGTCCCAGTAAAAGTAAAACCTCCTTATTATTCGGATCCAACTCGATTGCTTTTTTTAGATATGATATGCCTTTCACTGTTTTACCTATATCTTCATACATACTGGCTAGATGAGTGTAAGCATAGAGACAAGATGAATCGCTTTTTATTGCGCTTGTATAGAATTTTTCTGCCTTTATGAAGTCTTCGATCGCGAAACTATCATAACTTAGTGGAGGATCATCTTCAACCTGGAGAACCGAATTAATGTATTCATAATATTCTTCTTCCTCGATTCGTCCAAGGCTAAATAAAGCTTCAGTGCAACAGCTGTCTAAATCTATTATATCTTCATAAAACTTGAATGCAAAATTTCTACCGAATGATTCCATAAGTTTTGCCTGGAGTAGTCGGTATTCAATATTATTTGGTTCCTTCCATATAGCTTTCTGGATTAATTTCCTGGCTTTAGCTCTGGATTTAACTGTGTTTTGCTCAGAATATATTTTAGCCAATTTAAAGTAAGACTCAGGATTATCAGATATCGAAATCGACTGTTGCAACAATTTAACTGCTTCTGAAATGTCTCCTCTTTTGGATTCTTCAATGGCAATATTATTAAACTCAGTCAGATTTTGACCAGATAATTGGGAGAGAATTTGTTGGGTTGGAATAAGAATCAGAAAATATATCAGTGAAATAATTTTCTTAAGCATAGCTGAAGCTATTATTAAAATACTTAGTCTATTTAGCTAAGAAAATAACATCACGTCACTCAGAAGTCAATGAATAATTATTTTCCAGTAGAAATGTCTTCATTTTAAGAAAAGAATCAAACAATTTTATTGTTGTAGAAATCTATCGAGGTAATATTTCTTTCCATAAAGTACCTCCTTATTTTTTGTTAAAAATTCCAGAATTGCCTCGGATGCAATTACTTTTGCAATACCGTATCTGATTGAAGAAAATCTTTTTACATATTCCTGACCTTCATACGGAACAATTGGATTATATCTTTCATTATTTTTTAATTTTTTTGGAACCAAAATATTATCCTCTTCCTCCGGAACCCATTGAATCATTCCAACGAGCTCGAAGTTTGGTACACCATCTCTAATTGCTAACACTGGACTACCGCTCATACCGTTATTTACAACGGCATCAACCAGAAATGAACCATAATCATCTCTATTTGGATTGCTTACAATTGCTTTCGTGACCATCTGATAGTTGATAGGGTAACCAAAAATATAAACGAATGTGCCCCAATCCAGCTCTTTAGCTTTTCCTGTAGGGTAAGAAAAAACAGGGAATCTTAAATCAGAAAGTATTTTGTAATCCTTACCTATTAATGCAAGATCATTTTTATTATCAGCCACTAACAAATCAAATTCACTCCCCTCAGGAAAACCTGCAGCATAAATTGATTGTCTTTCTCTAATGAAGATTGCTTGTATAATATCTGTAAAGGTTCCTTCAGAGTCCGGGAAGTAGGATATAACAGTATCCGGGAATTGGACTATGTGTGCACAAGTTAATATTGCGACTTTACCATCATTAAAATAGATTGTTGTTCCTGTTCCTGAAGTGGATTGGTCTGCATAGCCTTCAGTAATTGCCAATTTCTTTAAATCAGCATTTTTCAAATCATTAATTTTGAAGTTTGAATCCTGACTGAAAGTATAGGTTTTATAAAATATGCTGCTATGAATTCTTTGGACTGTAAGACTAATATCTCTTAATTCATTGGATGCCCCCTTGTACGGAAATTCGCTATCATACTTTCCATCTCTAAGAATCGGGTAAACATCTTTATAGCTTGTAGATGAACAATCACTTAAAAGAAACGGGATACATATAACAGAAAGTATAAATGAAATTGATTTCATTCTTTTCATTTTCTGTCTCCCAAATTATTTTTTATTACAATTACTTTTTGTCCTGATGCTTTACTTTAAATCCTTTTTTCATCCAGCCTTTTGCCAACAATAAACCAATCGGTGAAATTATTGCGATAAAACCATATATTTTTACAGATTAAGAAGAATGTCACATCATATAATGAACATTGTGGAGAAAGGAAATGACATGGATTGTCCAAACTGTGAAATACCGCTTAGGCGCTTCAATATCGGCAGTGTCTCTCTTGATGAATGTTCTCGCTGCAGGGGCATCTGGTTTGATAAAAACGAACTGGAAGAAGCCAAAGATGAAATTGATCCGGAACTTCGCTGGATGAATATGCAAATATGGCATCAGCAACCCCGCTTTCAACTGACCGATCACCTGCTTGATTGCCCGAAGTGCAAAAAAGTTAAGATGCAATTGATTACCTATCAGGAACCGGATGTTGACGTCTCATATTGTCCGTTTTGTGAAGGATCATGGCTTGATGTAGACGATTTTGAAA
>JARRKF010000003.1:0-16253 GCA_037388405.1 Ignavibacteriaceae bacterium
TGCTTTACGAAATAATGTCAATGATATTTTAATTTCGAATCTTGAAGATTTAAAGAACGGAATCGATCATTTAAAAAATAATGATCTGGGCAGAGCATCTTTTTATTTAAAACATTCTTTAAATCAAAATAATGGACTCTTAGCAAAGATTCAGAAATTTTTGTTATCGAGACAAAAAAGGAAAATAGAAACCAATCCTTCATTTAAAAGCTGGGCTTCATCAGTTGTAAAAGCAGATGAGAGTTGGAATTCTGTTTTTGTAAACATATTAGAGAAGACTGCGATTGTAACAGAACTTGATCCAGCAATTTCACTTGCTCAAAAATTTCCCGAATTCAGATTTGTGACAATTGATGGCGATCTTGCCGAAGGAACAGGTTTGATTGAAGGCGGTTCGGTTCGTGCGGATGAATCATTGTTTGGTAAACGTCAGCTTCTGGAAGAAATAAAGAGGGATATTCCTCCAAAGCAAAATGAACTGGAAATGCTATCGGAGAAAATATCTGAACTTGAAAAAACTATAAGTGAAATCGATCTTAAAGTCCTCTCTGATCAGGGAAGAATGCTTGTAAATGATCTTGCAAATATTGATAAACAGATTTCTCAATTTGAATACGAAAAGAAAAAAGCGAATGATGACATTGAAAAAACACATCAGCTGGTGCAGGATGTTGCCGCAGAATCCAACAGACTTGACAACGACAAAAATAGAGTAGATGAGGAACTAAGAGAGCTGCTTGAAATAAAATCACGCAACGAATCGCAGCTAAAATTACTGGAAGATGAAAACTATAAAGCGGAATCTGAATTCAATAAATTAATTTCTGAAGAGAATGAGGTTAAGCTTAAACTGGAAAGAAATCTTGGTGATGTAAGAAATCTTCAAAACACTGTTAACCAGTCGCAATCAAATATTGAAACAATTAATTCATCTATTCTTTCCAGAAGAAGTGATATTGAATCTTCAAAAGAAGAAATAAAACATATTGACGAAGCAATAAAAAAACATGAGAATGATGCGTCAGTGCATGAAAAAAACAAGCAGGCACTGGTTGAAGATCTGGAAAAAGTTGAGAAGAATTATGAACATTTGAGGTCAGAAGAATCCGTAATTGAAAATGATTCAAACAAACTAAGATCTGACAAAGATGCTTTGCTTGATGAAAACAGGGATCTCGAAATAAAGCTAAATGAGTTTGAAATTAAGAAGAACAATCTGCTCGATCATATAAATGAAGAGTATTCCATTAAAATAGAACGAAAGAAATTTGATGACAATACCTCTTTCAATTTTGAAGAACGCAGGGAAGAAGTTCACGAACTAAGACAGAAAATACGTAATCTCGGACCAATTAACTTGCTTGCATATTCTGAATATGAAGAAGAAAAAGAAAGACTTGATTTTCTGAATCAGCAGCGTGATGATTTGGTTGAGTCAGAAAAAGATATCGTAAAAACAATTGAGGAAATTAATCATACAGCCCAGACAAAGTTCGCTGAAACATTTAATCAGATAAGAGAAAATTTTATTCGGGTTTTCAGATCGCTTTTCGATCCGGGTGACGAAGCTGATCTCAAACTGGAAGAAGGTGCCGATCCTCTTGAAGGAAAAATAGAAATAATAGCAAAGCCAAAAGGCAAACGTCCGACTTCAATTGAACTTTTATCCGGAGGTGAAAAAACGTTAACGGCAATTGCATTGCTGTTTGCAATTTATCTGGTAAAGCCTAGTCCTTTCTGTATTCTGGATGAAATTGATGCACCGCTGGACGATGCAAACATTGACAGATTCACAAGACTCATAAAAGAATTCAGTATTAATACACAGTTTATTGTTGTTACTCATAACAAACGAACGATGGAAGCAGCGGAAACACTTTACGGTGTAACTATGCAGGAAGAAGGTGTTTCTAAGTTGGTAAGTGTACAGTTTAATGAAGATTTAAAGGTTGTTGCTGGTTAGAAAACTGTGACAACGTTGTTGTAGAATAAACCAGACTCGATAATTAATCACTTCTTAAAAAATTATTTTATCATGATCAGAATTTTTCTTGATGAAAAGAAGTTTTAAAATATTTCTCGACTTTGATGGAACAATCACCAAAAATGATGTTGGTGAAAGTATCTTCGGGCATTTTCTGGAGAAACAACTTGCAGATAAAATAGTTGATGAACTGTTAAATGATAGAATTTCCTCAAGGGAGTGCTGGGAAAAGTTATGTGAAGCCGCTCCATCATTAGAAANNNNATATGTCAGGAAATAGAACCAACTCTTCATCGTTTTTTAGAATTCTGTTCTGAACATAAATTTGATGTTTATGTACTTAGTGATGGATTCGATTATTATATCGATCAAATTCTTACTAGAGAAAAACTGAATCATCTGAAAGTATTTTCAAACAAATTAATTTTGGATGAAAAAGGAAAACTGATTCCGTCTTTCCCGTTTTATAATTCTGATTGCAAGAGCACGGCTAATTGTAAAAGAAATCACATAATTGAAAACAGCGGCGATGAAGATT
Organism: Ignavibacteriaceae bacterium; assembly: GCA_037388405.1. Taxonomy (GTDB): domain Bacteria; phylum Bacteroidota; class Ignavibacteria; order Ignavibacteriales; family Ignavibacteriaceae; genus IGN2. Next base: position 2,523 of record JARRKF010000003.1, read on the forward strand.
ACACTGTGTTTATCGGAGACGGAAATTCTGATAAGGATCCGATCCAATACGTTGATTTTATTTTTGCCAAAAAAGATCTGCTAAAATATTGTGAAGTCAACAGGATAACCTATTTCCCATTCAAAGATTTTAATGATGTAATTGAACGCTTAACTGAACTTGGTTCACGAAAAAGATTGAAGAAAAGACACCAGGCAGAACTGAAACGACGCGAAGCATTTATGATGGAATAATACCAATATTTCAGAACTCAACAATCTGGACTTTGTTAATTGGATTTCTTATTGCACTATTTGGTGAATTTGTTAGATTTTGGGGAGTAAGCTGGGCAGGCAGCGAAACAAGAACAACCGGCACGGTCGGCGGAACTTTTCTAATAATCAGCGGACCTTTCGCTTATGTTCGAAATCCACTTTACGTTGGTAACATTTTAATTTACCTCGGTCTTGGAATAATGTCATTTGCCTGGTTTCCTTATTTGCAGATTGTTGCCATCCTTTATTTCCTTTTTCAATATTACTTAATTGTAAGCGAAGAAGAAAAATATCTTATAGAAAGATTTAAAGAAGAATACAAAGAATATTTTTCAAAAGTTCCTCCATTTTTCCCCCGACTTTCTCCTTACAAAAATTCTTCAGTAGAGCAGCCTCCGTTTAGTGTAGCTGCTGGTCTACGATCCGAAACAAGAAGTCTTCAGGCTTTTCTTGGAGTTGCTATGTTGCTTGTAATTCTCTGGATTGTAAGAGGCGGTTTAAGTTGAAAGAACCAGGTAAAAAATTGATGATAATAACCGGTGAAGTATCCGGTGACTTAATTGGTGCTGCATTAATTCAGAAACTTAAATCACTTGAAAAAAATATAAAGTTATTTGGAATCGGTGGTGATAAGATGAATGCTGAAGGAATGGAGCTTGTTTATCATTCTGATCAGATGGCTTTTCTTGGATTTGTTGAAGTTGTAAAACATCTGCCGTTTATAAAAAAGGTTCAAAAGAAACTTATTGATGTAATCAAAAAAGAAAAAATAAAAAGCGTTGTCTTGATTGACTATCCTGGCTTTAACCTGAGTATCGCCAGAAAACTTAAAGCACTTGGTGTAAAAGTTATCTATTACGTTTCGCCACAGATTTGGGCCTGGGCAAAGGGCAGAATCAAAAAAGTAAAAAAGTATGTTGATAAAATGCTTGTTGTATTTCCTTTTGAAGTTGATTTTTATAAAAAAGAAAATATTGATGTGGGATATGTCGGGCACCCTTTACCGGAAAGAGTTAATCGTTATTCATTTTTAAGTAGAGATGAGTTTTATAAGAAATTCAATCTTGATGAAAAGAAAGATATTTTACTTGTTATGCCCGGCAGCCGAAAACAGGAAGTAAAAGAAATTTTCCCTGAAGCTATAAAAGCCGCTGGCAAACTTTCGAAAGAGTTTAATCTTCAAATTGTAGTTGCACGTTCAAAAAATATTGATGAAAATTATCTTCAGGTTTTAGCAGGGGACGAAAATTTTATCTTCATCGAAGGCTATAATTATGAGTTGATGAAATATTCTCGTTTTGGTATAATTAAATCAGGTACTTCAACATTGGAAGCTGGTTATTTTTCATTACCAATGGTGATTGTTTATAAAACCAGTCCCATTACTTATTTAATCGGAAAGCAGCTTGTAAAGCTTGATAATATTGGAATGGTAAACATTCTGCTTGACGAAAAGGTTGTTCCGGAACTTATTCAACAGGAAGCTGACTCAGAGAATATTTTCAAAACAGCTTCAAAAATATTAGCTGATGAGGTTCTTTATAGAGACATAAAACAAAAGCTTGGATTTGTAAAAGAAAAGTTAGGTGTTGATGGAGCATCTGAGAATGCGGCAAAAATAATTTTAGAAATGTTAAATGAGCCTGAAAAAATCTAAACAGGAAATTCTCCGCATCCTCGGCGATCACTTTCTTTTTATATCATTAAGTGCTCTTTGCAGGAGCTTGAAGATTGAAAAACAAAATTATGAAGTAATTCAAAAACTGAACTCTGATAATCAAAATTATGTTTTAGCTTTTTGGCACGGTACTATGATACTGCCATGGTATTTGCATGGATCTCAAAAATTTGCTGCATTAACCAGCAAAAGTAAAGATGGGGATTTGCTGGCTAAAATTTTGAGGAAGTGGAATTATGAAGTGATCAGAGGATCCAGCAGCACCGGTGGTGAAGTGGCGCTTGGAATTATGGTCGACTATGCAAAGAATAAATATTCTGTTGCAATTACTCCTGATGGACCAAGAGGACCACGACATGAATTTAAAGCTGGTGCAGTAATCACTGCTAAGAAATCAAGTATTCCATTAGTACTTGCTGGAGTTGGATTCAAGAGGAAAAAAATCTTAAATAACTGGGATAAATTTGAAATTCCAAACTTTTTTACGAAAGCTAAAATTGTCTATTCAGAACCAGTTTACATAAATAAAAACCTAACTTATGAAGGAACATCCGAAGTTATCGCTAAATGCAATGAAGAGATGAAAAAACTTCAGATGCAGGCAGAAGAGCTCAATTAAACTAAAATGAATTTCTTAAAAGCAATACTTTATCCTTTTGTCCCGGTTTATGGTTTCATAATCTGGTTGAGAAATTTTTTGTTTGATAAAGATATATTTAAAAGCAGATCAGTTAATGCTAAAGTTTTTTCTGTGGGTAATATTACATTTGGCGGATCGGGCAAAACTCCAGTATCAATTTTTCTAACGAATTTGCTAAAGAAAAATGGACAAAAAGTTGGAGTAATAAGCAGAGGCTATGGTAGAAAATCAAAAGGTTATCTATTAGTATCTGATGGAAAGAAAATCTTTACTACTGTCGAACAATCCGGCGATGAAATTTATCATACCGTACTTGATTGCTCTGTGCCTGCAGCGGTTGCCGAAAACAGAGTGACAGGAGCCGAAAAATTTATAAATGATGCTAAAGTAGATACAATCGTTCTTGATGATGCTTTTCAGCATAGATGGATTAAAAGAGATATGGATATCCTTGTTATCGATCAGAGATTTCTGATTGAGGAAGATTTTTTCACACATAATTTACTTCCAACTGGAATAATGCGGGAAAGTTTAAATTCAGTAAATCGTGCTGATGTAATAATAATTAATAGAAAATTTACCGAGAAGAAAGAAATTCCAATAGAACGGGCAAAGTATTTTGAAGGGAAAAAAGTATTCACGGGATACTATAAAGCAATCAGTTTTTACGATTTGAAGTCTAAAAAGGAATTAAGCCTGGAAGAATTTGAAGGGCAGAAGAGCCTTGTAGTGTCGGGTATAGCCTCACCATTTTCTTTCCTTAATATTCTAATGAAGGCAAAAGTTGACACACAAAACAAGCTTATTTTCAAAGATCATAAAAGATATACTTTTAATGATATTCAAAGGATTAGACAGCTTTTTTATTCTACAAATTCACATTCTGTAGTCACAACAGAGAAAGATGCTGTAAAATTGACTGGATATTCACGAGAACTTGATGATATTGATATATATTATTTAAAAATAAAATTTCAGCTCGATGATGAAGATTCCTTTAATGACTTTATCTTTAGGGTCTGAAAATTTTAATTTATGCAATTATTTAAGAAAATCTAAATTACGGAGGAATATTTAATGCCGCGCAAATACGTATATTTTTTCGGAGGAAAGAAAGCCGAAGGAAAAGCAGAGATGAAATCACTTCTTGGTGGAAAAGGTGCTAATCTAGCTGAGATGGTTAATATTGGATTACCTGTACCTGCAGGATTTACAATTACAACAGAAGTATGCACCGCCTATTATAAGAATAAGAAAAAATATCCCAAAGAATTAAAATCACAGGTAAATGCTGCGCTTAAAAAAGTTGAAAAAGAAATGGGTGCAAAATTCGGAGACCTGGAGAACCCGCTATTAGTTTCTGTAAGAAGTGGTGCTCGTGCTTCAATGCCTGGAATGATGGAAACCATTCTTAATGTTGGTCTTAATAATCAAACCCGCGAAGCATTGATTAAAAAAACAGGCAATCCAAGATTTGTCTATGATTCACATAGACGCTTAATCCAAATGTATTCAGATGTTGTTATGGAAAAAGCAGCCGGAATAGAACCAGAAGAAGGGAAAGGTGTAAGACAGCAATTAGAAAAAGCATTACACGATATGAAAGTTTCCTGCGGGGTTCAGAATGATACTGAGTTAACAGCAGATGATTTAAAGGAACTTATTGAAATTTATAAGTCGGTTGTAAAGAAAGTCTTGGGTAAACCATTTCCAGAAGATCCTATGGAACAATTGTGGGGTGCAGTTTCTGCAGTCTTCCAGAGCTGGATGGGTAAGCGTGCTATATCATACAGAAGGATTGAAGGTCTTCCGGATGATTGGGGCACGGCGGTTAATGTTCAATCAATGGTGTTTGGAAATATGGGTAATAACTCCGCAACCGGTGTAGCGTTTACCAGAAATCCTGCGACCGGAGAAAATTATTTTTACGGTGAATGGCTTCCAAACGCACAAGGTGAAGATGTTGTTGCTGGAATCAGAACCCCAAATCCTATTAACGAAGTTGGAAAGAACGAGCATACTGAACATCTTCCTTCACTGGAAACCGGAATGCCGTCAACATATAAAGCGTTGAACAGCATTCAGAAAAGACTTGAAAAACATTACCACGATATGCTTGATATTGAATTTACAATACAGGATGGAACGCTGTATATGCTTCAATGTCGTGTAGGAAAGAGAAACGGTCCTGCGGCGTTAAAGATGGCAGTTGATATGTACAAAGAAAAACTTATTACAGCAGAAGAAGCAGTTATGCGGGTTCAACCTTCTCAGCTGGATGAACTTCTGCATCCTATTGTTGATCCGTCTGTTGAATTAAAAACGAAAGCTTTAACCAAAGGATTACCTGCAGGGCCAGGTGGAGCCACAGGTCAGGTAGTTTTTTCTGCCTCTGATGCAGTTGCCTGGGCAAAAACCGGAAAGAAAGTAATTCTTGTTCGTGAAGAAACTAATCCCGAAGATATAGAAGGAATGCGTGCAGCTCAGGCTATCCTAACCGCAAGAGGTGGAATGACATCTCACGCAGCTCTCGTTGCGAGAGGTTGGGGTAAATGTTGTATAGTTGGTGCTGGAAACATAAAACTGAATTACGGCGGCAAAAATTTTTCAGTCGGAGATGTTACCGTTAAAGAAGGTGACTGGCTTACTCTTAACGGTACAAAAGGTTTTGTTTATCAGGGTGAGCTTCCGATGATAAAAGCTGCTGAAGAAAATCCTGATTTTGTTGCCTTTATGAAAATCTGCGACAAAGTTAAAAAACTAAAAGTAAGAACTAATGCCGATACACCGGAGGATGCTTCGCGTGCAAGGGCATTTGGTGCTGAAGGAATAGGACTCTTTAGAACAGAACATATGTTTTACGGAAAAAATTCTGAAGAACCATTATTCAAACTTCGCAAAATGATTCACTCAAAAACAGAAAAAGAAAGAATAGCAGCACTTAATGAACTATTCCCGTTTGTTAAAAAAGATGTTAAAGGAACTCTTGCAGCAATGGATGGATATCCGGTTACATTCAGAACACTTGATCCGCCTCTGCATGAATTTGTTCCTACAAGACATGATGAAAGAGAAAAACTTGCTGCGAGTCTGGGAATTTCGATTAATGAACTAAATGAACGTGCAGAATCTTTGCACGAAAATAATCCTATGATGGGACATAGAGGTGTTAGACTTGGTATTACATATCCTGAAATAACCGAGATGCAGGTTCGCGCTATTTTTGAAGCCACTGCAGAATTAATGAAGGAAGGTAAAAAACCCTTCCCCGAAATTATGATTCCGGTTACCTGTCACGTTAATGAAATAAAACATCAGTATGAGATTATCAAAAAAGTATATGCAGAAGTTTGTGAAAAATTTGATTTGAAAAAAATTCCTCATTTAACAGGTACGATGATTGAAATACCAAGAGCTTGTTTAACTGCAGACCAGATAGCTGAAGTAGCTCAATTCTTTTCATTTGGTACAAACGATTTAACACAGATGGGCTTTGGATTTTCTCGTGGTGATATAGGAGGATTTTTACCAGAGTATCTTGATAAGAAAATTCTTCCGGGAGATCCGTTCCAATCAATAGATCAGGATGCAATAGGTAAGCTGATGGAAATTGCAGTAAATGGTGGACGTGCTACAAGACCAGATTTAAAGATAGGTATTTGCGGCGAGCATGGCGGTGATCCTCAATCGGTTGAGTTCTGTCATAAAATCGGTTTGAATTATGTAAGCTGTTCTCCATTCAGAGTTCCGATTGCGAGACTTGCTGCTGCAAGAGCAGTAGTAAATGAAAAGAATCAGAAGAAGTCCGGTTCCAAATCAAAATCGAAGAAAAAAAGTAAAATGAAATAAAATTAAGTTGGTCATTAAGGTATAGGGTATATAGGTATAAGTTTATAAAATTAACTAACCCTTATACCATATACCATTATACCTTTTCAATGTTATTAAAAACCAATCAAGGATAAGTAAATGAAACTATCAGATTTTAGTTATAATCTGCCAAAAACTGCAATTGCCAAATATCCGGTGTCTCCCAGGGACAAAGCAAAACTAATGGTTGTAAACAGGGAAACGCAGGAGTTGGAATCAAGAAGATTCAGCAACATAGTTGATTACATGTCAAAAGGAGATGTTCTGGTTGTAAATGAAACCCGTGTATTCCAGGCAAGGTTATTCGGCAAAAAAGAAAAAACTAATGCAAAGATTGAAGTCTTTCTTTTAAGAGAACTTAATGCTGAAGAATGCATCTGGGATGTGATTGTTGATCCGGCAAGGAAAGTACGTATAGGTAATAAAATTTATTTCAATGATAAACTGTGGTGTGAAGTAATTGATAATACAACTTCCCGTGGAAGGACAATAAGGTTTAACCAGCCGGGAAACATCTTTAAAGCAGTAGAAAAGATTGGACACACTCCGCTTCCTCCTTACATCAAACGGGAAGCTGAAACATCGGACAAAGAAGATTACCAAACCGTTTATGCAAAAGTTGATGGAGCCGTTGCAGCTCCAACCGCAGGTCTTCATTTTACAAAGCCTCTTTTAAATAAAATTCAGAAAAAAGGAGTTACTATAGTTCCAATAGTTTTGCACATAGGACTTGGAACATTTAGGCCGGTTGAAGTTGAGGATCTAACCAAGCACAAAATGGATTCGGAGTTTTTTGAGATTCCAGAAAAGTCCGCAGAAAAAATTAATAAAGCAATGAATGACAAGCACAATATAATTGTTGTAGGAACGAGTGCTTGTCGTGCTCTTGAAACAAGTACTACTGCGGATGGTTTTGTAAAGCAAAACCGCGGCTGGACTGATAAATTTATTTATCCTCCTTACGATTTTAAGATCACTAAAAAACTTATTACAAACTTTCACGTACCGGAATCTACATTGCTTATGCTGGTTAGTGCTTTTGCGGGTACTGATCTCACATTAAAAGCATACAAGAAAGCTTTGAAAGAAAAATATCGCTTCTTGAGCTACGGCGATGCAATGCTCATCTTGTAATGAATGGTTGTATGATTGTCCAAAGGACTCCTTCGGAGAATGATTGTATGAATGAAATCATTATGAGTCCGATGATATATTTATCTTCTTGTATATCTATTCAACCATACATTCATTTATCCATTCATTCATACAAGGAGAGGCAGTGAGGGTAATTGCCATCATTCCTGCCGGCGGAAAAGGAAAAAGAAGTGGTACTGAAACTCCCAAGCAGTACCTCAAATTTCACAGTAAAGAATTAATTGCCTACACACTCGAAGTTTTTCAAAAGAATAATCTTGTTGATGAAATAATTATTTCTGCAGAACCGACCTTCTTTTCTTTATTGAAAGAGATTAAAGAGAAATTTCATCTCACTAAAATTTCGCAGATTGTTGAAGGCGGTGAAGAAAGACAGGATTCAGTCTACAATGCTCTCAAATCAATCAAATCAGGCGATAATGATTTAATTGCAGTACACGATGCTGCCCGACCGCTGCTTCCTGAAAATATTTTGACTAAAGCAATCACTATTGCAAAAGAAAAAGGAAATGCACTTGTCTGCCTGAAAGCACGAGATACTTTGCTGAAAGGCAATGAAGTTGTAAAAGAATATGTTGACAGAACAGAGATGTATTACGTGCAGACACCGCAGATTTTTAAATACAAAGATCTAATGAGTGCAATGAAGAAAGCTTATGAAAAGAATTTCATTGGTACTGATGAATCAATGCTGATTAACGAATTGGGTATTAATATCAATATTGTAGAAGGCTCGATGCTCAATTTTAAAGTTACAAGCTCGACAGATATTGAGATGTTTGAAAAACTAACCATTCTTAGTAAGTGAACTTACCTTGAAGTCATTCCGGCTTGTCCGGAATCTGGGGTTAAAATTTAAACAACTAATTTTTTGCTAAAATCTTCTTTCACGAAAATTTAACACAATCTTCATTGACTTTCTAAAATCCATTTCCTATGTTGTAAATAAAAGTAATTCAGGATAGCCACCTGATGAATATTTTCTTGGCACAATATTTACTCTCTCTCTCTCTGGGAGGAAGATGGAATGACTTTTCTTCCAACAAATCTTTTGTGCCAGTGTAATGCTCACCTTCTCTTTTTACAGAAACATTTTTCTACATTCTATTATCCAACTGGTTTTACATAGCTACGAATTTATATGTCCTGAAAATTTTTAAATAACTATAAAAAATCAGGAGGATAAAATGAAAAAGTTATTATTATTTGATTTGCTTTCTTTAGCAATACACGCACAAGAAAGTTACGTGGGCGAATTACGTATTGATTTAATTAATTGTTCAGGTTCCGTTAATATCACATTTACATTGACGGCAATTGGTGCAAGGTGGAATGAAAATTATAATTTAACAGAGGAATATTCAACTGCATCTGATATTGTTACTAGTTGCACTGGTTATGCAGCATTCGATCACGTTTTAGACCCCTCCACTGTAAATGACACTTTTGCCATTGGTCTTTATAGAATAAGTGCCATTGTGAATTCAGTTGAGCAAGCATATTTTTTTATGGACTGGAGAACGTCAAACTGGAGTGCATCCCTTGATGTAAATTTTAAATATGATGTAGGTAATAATAGATTCAGAAATTGGGGCAATACAGAAACTATTGATTACAGTTACCAAACTCTTTGGGACCTAACAAACAATTATCTTGAAACCTCTGGTTTAGAAGACTACTGGTATAATTGTTTGGGGCAGACTTCTGATGCTGATGATCACCCTCGATTTGTTTTCGGACCTTATCCAGAAAACCTTCAAGGCACGATTACTGGATATAAAATATACCGGTCTGCCTCTCATATTCCCGGTCAGGAACCAAGTAATTTTACGCTTTTAGAAACATTGGAATCTGACGAATATTTATATACAGATAATACAGTAACTATTGGAAATGATTATAATGCGAAAAGCTACTAGGTTACTTGTGTTTATGAAGATCCCCATGAAAGTACTGGTGAAACTGATCCAACAAATATAGTAGAGGTTAGATTAGAAATACCGCAAAAAATATCGATACCCGAATCTGGTCAACAGAATAAATTTATTTATCAGCTTGAGCAAAACTATCCCAATCCCTTTAACCCTACGACAACGATAAATTATTCACTTCATGTATCCGGACATGTATCGCTTAAAATATTCGATGTTTTAGGGAGAGAAGTTGACAGACTTGTAGACGAGCAAAAAGAAGCCGGGACTCACTCGATTGAATTTGATGCCTCAAATCTTACGAGCGGTATTTATTTCTATCAGATTAAATCAGGTAGATATTCTGAAACGAAAAAATTAATTTTACAAAAGTAGTTGTAATAATTTTTATAGAAAGATTATCCCGAATTCCGGGATAATCTTTTATTATAATTACTTTTAATAAGAGGAATTGCAAAGATGAAAAAGATAATCCTATTCATTTTAGTCTCGGGAATAATTTGCGCTCAGCAGCAGATTGATATTCCCTGGCCTACGCTTTCAAATTCTGATTGGCCAATGATAAAGCGCGATCCGCAGTTTACTGGTCGTTCACCTTACAAAGGACCTCAAACTCCAAATGTGGTATGGATAAAAAATATGCCAAATGGTATTTTTTCAGGACCCGTTATTGGTGAGGAAGGTAATTTATATTTTGGTTCTTACTATGTATTCGGTGATGATTTTTATTCATACAGACCGGATGGAAACCAAATCTGGACGTTTGGAACCGGCAGTGGACGCGCAACACAATCAGGCATTTTGATTGATTCAAGTGGAACAATTTATTTTGGATCCCGCGACAGTTGTCTCTATGCATTAAACTCTGGCGGAATATTAAAATGGAAGTATAAAACATCCGGAGCAATTACTCAGGAAGTGATTCCTAATATAGATTTAGGGTGTAATATTTATATTACAAATATTAATGGGGAACTATATTGCATTAAAGTAAACGGTACCCTTAATTGGCAAATGACTTATGAAAGCGGTTTCGGAGGAAAATCGCCAGTATTCTCGCCAGATGGTAACACAATTTATATTGCTGGTCTCGATTCAAATCTATTTGCGTTGAATTTAGATGGAAGCATAAAGTGGAAACTGAGTTGTGGTAACATTTTGAGAGCTCCTATGGTTGATTCAGAGGGTAACATTTATGCTGTAGCTTCTAATCATTTATACTGTATAAGTCCTGCCGGTAACATTAATTGGAGCTATTTTTTATTAGGTACCCCATTAGCAATACCAACAATTGATAAAGATGGTAATATTTATACTATTGCCTGGGATACAACTTACACCATTTATTACCCTGCCTTAATTTCTCTTAGATACGATGGAACATTTAGATGGAAATATATATTTATTGACCATGATGTCAACCATTTTGATCAGCCATTGATTTGTGATTGGAGTGGAACTGTATATGTAGGATCAACACTCGGTGCTGACTACTACGCTATTTCAAATGTCGGGGAATTAAAATGGAAATTACCTTTAATTATACAGCATCAGCAAGTAGATAATACAGGTGCAATTGCAAAAGACGGCACGTTGTTTTTAGGTGTACACGATGTTTCATTGTTGCCCGGTCAAATTAAAACATTAATAGCAATAAGAGATACTGTTACATCCGTTGAAGAGCAGGATTATGAAAGTTTGAATTACGGACTAGAGCAAAACTATCCCAACCCTTTCAACTCAACTACAAACATCAGATATTCAATTCCAGTTTCAGATAGAGCTACAATAAAAGTATTTGACTTATTGGGAAAAGAAGTTGCAACTCTTCTTGATAGGTATCAGCAAGCTGGTAGCTATGATGTAATTTTCCAACCAAATAACCTAACAAGCGGAATATATTTCTATACTCTTACTTCGGGGAACTTTACAGCTACAAAGAAATTAATTTTGCTTAAGTAAACTTATTTAAAGTCTCAAGCCGGAGTTAATCACTCCGGCTTCTTTACAAAGTATTTTTAGAGTACTATTCCGCCAAAATTGTCACATCTCAATTGCTTAATCATTAAATTTATTCTAACAATAATTTAATTTCAGGAACCTATTCATTTCCTGAAAGTAAAACTACCAGTTAAATTGAAAGAATTTTACTGTGAGTTTTATTCATTTGAAAAAATTAAAGGTAACTGCAATGAAACAGAGATATTTTCTTCTGCTGATTATTCCACTGGCATTTATAATTTTATCATTTTCAAACCTTATTCCGGGAATAAGGATTATGGGAAATAAACCTACGAAAATAACTTTCAATTTTGGGGATGACTATAAAGCTGCATGGAAAAAAGTTGATTCGCTTGAACAACAGGGACTTACCCGCTCAGCATTAGAGGTTGTTGAGGAAATATATAATACAGCAAAGAAAGACAACAACCAGCCGCAGTTTATCAAATCGATTTTTTATAAGCTGAAATACGGCAACTATATTGAAGAAGATAGTCACGTTAAAATTGTTAATGATGTAAAAGCTGAAATTAAAGTTGCACCTTTCCCAGCAAATGCAATTTTAAAATCGATTCTTGCGAACATTTATTGGCAGTATTATCAAAATAACCGCTGGAGATTTCAACAGAGAACAGAAACAGTAAACTTTGATAACGAAGACTTTCAAACCTGGGATCTTGCAAGACTTGTTAAGGAAATAGTTAAGTACTATCAGGCTTCATTAGAAAAAAGCGACAGCCTCAAATTAATTTCTATTAAAGATTTTGAGGATATACTAGTTTACAGCAACTCAGATCAGGCTTATTTGCGACCGACTTTATTTGACTTACTTGCTAACCAGGCTCTTTCTTTTTATATAAATGATGAAGCTTCAGTTACCGATCCGGTTTATAAATTTTATCTTGAAAAACCTGAAGATTTTTCATCAGCAGAAAAGTTTGTTAAAATAAATTATCAGACTAAAGATTCACTGTCACTAAAATTTCACGCCATCCAACTTTATCAGCAGTTAGTTGAATTCCATCTTGATGACAACGTAAAAGATCCTTTAATCGATGTTGATCTTGCAAGATTAAATTTTGTAAGAAACAATTCTGTTCTTCCCGAAAAAGATAACCTGTATATTTCTTCAATTACAAAGATGGAAGAAAGATTCAGTACTGTTCATTACTCAACGATGATCTCATACAACAAAGCAAGATATTATTATGATGAAGGACAACAGTATTCTCCAACTGTTTCAGATGATTACAAGTGGGATATCAAAAAAGCTCTTGAGATATGCAATTCTGCTATTGAAAAATTTCCAGATACATTCGGTGCGAGCGAATGTGCATGGCTTAAGAATCAAATTCTACAAAAGAGTTTACAATTCACAACCGAATACGACAACATTCCTGATAAACCTTTTCGCGGTCTGGTTTCATATAAAAATGTAAACAAGATCTATCTTCGTGTTATTCCGTGGGATGAATCATCAGAAAAAAAGGAAAAGAGAATAAACCAGCAGGAACTTATTCACGGATGATAAGGATTACCAGCAGCACAGCGTTGAAATTAAAATGCCTGAACTTTCTGCTGGCTGGTATCTTATACTTGTTGCAACCGATCCTGAATTTACTTACATAAAAAATGCTGTCGGTTACAGCAAGACCTGGGTCTCAAATATCAGTTATGTTCGACGCGATATGAATGATAAGAAAGTTCAGTTTTATGTAATGAATAGAGAATCAGGTGAACCACTCAGTAATGTTAGTGTTGAAGTATTTGTTCAAACCTACAACCAGGATGCACGTGAGTATCGTTTTATAAAAGTTGAAGATGGGAAAACTAATAGCGAAGGTTTGTTCGAATTCAATAAAAAGGAAAATAATTACAACAACTACAAAGTAATCTTTAAGAATGATAATGATCGTTTCGAATCTCAAAATTATTATTCTTATTATCGACAAAATGAACCAACCAGAAGATTAACAACATTCTTTTATCTTGATAGAGCAATTTACAGACCGGGACAAATCGTTTACTTCAAAGGGTTAATAATAGATACAGATGGAAAGAAAGACAATAAAATTGTCCCGGACAAACAAACAACAGTCACTTTCTACGATGCGAATCATCAGAAAATTACCGATGCAACTTTCACCACGAATGAGGACGGAACATTTAACGGTAAGTTTACGATTCCTGTTGGCAAAATTG
>JARRKF010000004.1:0-12422 GCA_037388405.1 Ignavibacteriaceae bacterium
GATTGAGGAAACTTCCAGTCTTGCAGCGATGGCAATTCAATATTATAAGAAGCCGCCGGAAATGGGTGGAGGGGGAAATTCCTTTGTTGGCTGGACCGTTCCGCAACAAATGGTAATTACTACCAATGGTAATCATATGATCGCTAGTGTTTCTCCCAATCAGATAGTAATAGTTGGCACGGGAAGTGAAGTGGTAACAGGTAGCGATTCAATAAAAGTTGAAACAACAGTAACACCGACAGATTATTATACTGTCATTATAAATTAACTAAAACACATAACTAACTAGTTCACAACAAACAAAGGAGTAAATAATGGGTCAGCAACAGCTTCTCTTAATCGTTCTTGGCGTTATCATAGTCGGTATCGCAGTTGTTGTAGGTATTAACCTTTTCAATGCGAATGCAACAAACGCAAACAGAGATGCCGTAGTCTCGGATTTAAATAACCTTGGAGCTATGGCTCAGCAATTCTACAAGAAGCCTACATCAATGGGTGGTGGCGGAAATTCATTTAGCAATGGAACACAGGTTTGGGCAATACCAACAAACCTTGCAAGCAATGCAAATGGAACTTATTCAGCTACCGTTGCAGCACAAACAGTTACGATAGTTGGAACAGGTGTTGAACCTGGAGATGGTGGTACAGTTCAATGTACAGCTACTGTTACACCAACACAAATTACTGTTGTAGTAGATCATTAAAATTTTAGAGAGCTAAATTTTAGTGTGAAAGGCTGATGAAACTCATCAGCCTTTTTTATTTTAAATGAAAGTTCACCTTCTTAGCAGCCATCGTTTGTCTTAACAATTTTACAACTTCAATTTTACAAAATTCATTCATTGAAACAGTTGTTATCTGAACTCTTGAATCAGAAACCAAATCGTTTCAATATTTATTTCATAAATCAGAATCAAAATCGAAATAACCAATCTGAGTAACCACCAAACACTTACTAAACGAGGCATAAACTTAAATAGTCAATATTACAATAATTTCTTTTTAAGGTTATTTTTTACTCATTTTTAATTTTTGAAATGCTGTATTGGTTCAAAATTATAAGAAATTTTCGGAACCATATTTGACGGGAGAAGTAATTAATTAATGAATCCAAGGAGAAAGAGAAAAAATGGTTGAGTTAAAATTCAAAGCATTGAAAACTAATGGCCAAGCCATTACCGGTACTGTAACTGCTAACTCTTCTGGTGAAGGCAAAAAGAAAATTCAAAAACTTGCTGAAAAGAACCAGCTAAAAATTAGTGAAATACAGCGAAAGTCAACGTTCTTATATCGTGTAAGAAAAGGAAAAGACAAACCAATAAAAGGAGAGCTGAAGGCTTTTAGCAAAAGCGAAGTTGAAGAAGCATTAGCCCGGTTGGGATATAATATTCTTTCGGTTAATAAGAAACTTCTGGATTTTCAACGGAAGCCGCCAAACCAGGAGATAGTAACATTCGTAAAAATAAGTGCCGAGCTATTAAATCAAAAACTTGGCTACGGAGAAATTCTTACTTTACTTACAAATGATACTCAGAATGCTACGCTTAGAAATACTCTGAAGGAAATTAGTAATGATCTTAAAAAGGGTGCCGACTCTGAAGCAACCTTTCTCAAATATCAAAATGTATTTGGAAAATTTACTGCATACATGCTCGGGCTTGCTTCAAAGAGCGGTAATATGGCAGAAATTTATAATGCTACCGCAAAGTTTTTAGAGAGACAACAAGAATTCAGGAAAAGTTTAAGAAGTGCGCTTATTACACCCATTGTCACTCTCTTCGTTCTCTTTCTTGCAGTATTATTTTATGTTGGGTACATCTTCCCTGAAACAGCAAAGCTTTTTGTACGTTTCGGAATTGAATTACCACCTATGACGGCATTCACTCTTAAGATAAGTGATTTTGTAATTGAATATCCATGGTTAATTGCTGCAGTATTATTTTTACCGCCACTAGCTTTATTTCAATTTGTTCGAACAAAAAAAGGAAGGTTGATGTTTGATGAATACTTGCTGAAACTTCCTATTATTGGAACATTAATTCATAAAACACTAATAGAAGTTTTTTGCCGTGTATTCTATACCTTATATCATGGGTCTGCTGAAAGTATAGAGCCGATTAGAATAGCTGCTGAAGCAACGGGCAATTTATACTTTGAAGACAGAATCAAATCTGTCGCAATTCCTTTAATGCTTAAAAAGGGCGTTGGGGTGACTGATGCGTTTGAAGCTTCCGGGGTTTTTACTGAAACAGCTATTTCCAGGATACACTCCGGTGAAGAATCAGGTACAATAAAAAATACTGCACTTCAGTTAGCAAACTATTATGAAAGTGAAACGGTTTTCCGTCTTAAGAACCTTATCGAAATAATACAGGTTTCTATAGCAATGATAATTATGGTAATTATGATAGCGTTAACTCTGGTATCAGCAGAAACTGCTACTGTAAGACCAAAGATGCCAGGCGTTCAATAAAAAGAAGGAAAAGAGTTAACAAATGATTGATGCCAAATTGGAAATTAATGATAAAATAGGCTACCTGCTTTTTAAAAAAGGAATAATTGATTCTGAAACTCTTGATAAGGCTTTAACTGCAAAAAGTAATGACCGCAACAAGTTAAGACGAAACTTAGCTCAGATTCTTGTTGATGACTTTAAATTTGAACACGATGTTATTTTCAGAGAAGTAGCAATCCTTTATGCGTTCCGTGAGCTTGATATAGACTTAAGCATGTTGCAACCAGATTACGTAGAACGGATACGTAATTTAATGGAAGAATGTGGTGATGAAATAAAGGATTTAATGTTGAGAGATAAAATCATTCCTTTTATTTATGATGAACAGTCAAAAGATAAATTAATTATTGCATCCATAGATCCCACCAATAGAAACATTCCCAAAGTTGCCTTTGGTCTTAATGCTAAAAAATATGAGGTGATCTTCATAAGAAAAAAAGATTATGAAGCACTTATTGAAAAAGTATTTCCTCCCGAGAATGAATTTCTTAAAAATATGTCGGATGATGAAATTGAAAGCTTCATTCCAGTTGATGATATGGAGGACTTGGAAGAGGATATTGATGCCGAAATTAATAAAAGTGCATTAATAAACCTGGTAGAAGGTGCATTAGTTGAAGCAGTAAGGAAAAGCGCAAGTGATATTCATTTTATTCCTTGTAGTGGACATAGAACAGAAATTTACATGCGTGTCGATGGTACTTTGAGATTATGGCATGTTCAGGAAAATACATTACCCGAAGCAGTAACAGCAGTAGTAAAAGATCGTGGTAAAGGAATGGATAGGTTTGAACGAGAATTGGCACAGGATGGATTTATACAGAGAGAAATAGACGGGTTTATTATAAGATTTAGAGTTTCTGTTTTGCCTATGGTCGGAACAGAATTGAAGAACAAATTCGAAAGCGTCGTAATAAGAATTCTTGATGATAGAAAAGTAATTAAAGATTTAGATAAATTAGGACTGACCGGAGTTGCAAAACAAAAATTTATTAAAGCAATCAATCAACCGCAAGGAATGGTTATCCTTACAGGTCCTACAGGAAGTGGTAAAAGTACGACATTGGTTGCGGCTCTTTACCAGGTTATTAATCCCGAAGTAAATGTTCTAACAGTTGAGGACCCTGTTGAATATGTCATCGAAGGTGCAAGACAGCTTAAGATTGGTTATAAGATGAATTTTGAACAGGCAATCAGATCTATTTTGCGTCACGACCCGGATATAGTTTTAGTAGGAGAGATGAGAGATAAAGAAACTGCAGAGACAGCTATAAAGCTTGCAAATACCGGTCACTTAACATTTTCTACTTTACATACGAATGACGCGCCAAGCGCCGTTTCAAGATTATTTAAAATGGGAATAGAACCCTTCCTTATTGCCTATGCAATAAATCTTATAGTGGCACAGAGATTGATTCGCAGGCTATGTCCAAAATGCAAAAGGAGAGTAACAAAATTTGATGAAGTATATATGGAAGCAGCTGGATTAAACATGGATGAGTGGAGAAAATTAGAAATTTATGAAGCGGTTGGTTGTGATGAATGCGGTGGTGTTGGCTACAAGGGAAGAATGGCTATTCACGAAGCATTCTACTTCTCAAAAGAGATAAGGCACCTTATAGTAAAATCAGGTGAGGAAATCGATGAGGAAAAGTTAAAAATGCAGGCAAAGAAAGATGGTACATTAAATTTGAGAGAATCGGGTCTTGAAAAAGTAAAACTAGGCTTATCTACTATAGAAGAAGTTCTTAGTTCTACAATGGAAGAATAAAAATAACAGGTTGGTGGTAAGTATTACTTACTTGGTTGAGTATATATAATAGTTAAAAATTTTTACAAGTGGTTAGTTTTTTGTCAAATTCAAGCACTTTATTTGACCAAGGTATTTGTTTGTTCAGAATAAGAGTATTTTCTGTTGGAATAAAATATGTTAGAAGTTTCTCCGGTTGATAGAGTACAAAAATTAAAATTGAAAGTTAAAACTTGATAGTAAAAGAAGAAAAAAAGATTTTGTCGGACTTCTGTGCGAGAATCCCGGATGCAATTTATGGCCCAGACCGTGTTACTTACATTCTGGAAAATAGCAACAAGCTGAAGGAAGAGGAAATAGTTCTTCTCAGAAAATTTGTTAATAGAATATTGACTTCTATGATTGAAAGAGATGCATCTGATATTGAAATTGGAGGACACGGAAATGAAGGTTATATTTGGATGAGAATTTATGGAAAGCTGGAGAGAATAAAAGACCTTCCTCAATTTACAGAAGACGAAGCAGCTTTATTGATTGCTAACTTATTTAATTCGAACCAGAAGAAATATATTGCCACAACTAGAAATCTTGATTTCAGTTATACGTTCTTTTATGAAAGAAGAAAAATAAATGTACGGTTCAGAGCAGATGCTTACTTTGATCTTGATACACTTACTTGCAATATGAGAGCTATCAATACTAATATTCGTCCTTTGGCATCGCTTGATTTTCATCCTAATGCAGTTAAATACTTAAGCCATAATTATATAAAATTTGGCTTAACACTAATAACAGGAATTACGGGGTCAGGTAAATCTACTACTCTGGACTCAATAGTAGATTTTCATAATAAATTTGATCCCGCACACGTAATTATTATTGCAGCACCAATTGAGTATGTGCATAGTTCAAATTTCTGTCTTATAAAACACCGAGAAGTTGGCAGAGATGTTTTATCTTTTAAAGAAGGTGTAATACAATCATTAAGACAAGATCCTGATATTATAATAATCGGAGAAATGAGAGACCCTGATACAATTATGGCAGCGCTGGAAGTAACCGATACCGGTCATAAAGTTTTTTCAACATTACACACGTCATCTGCTACAGAATCGCTGGAAAGAATAATCGCCGAAGTCCATGCATCCGAACAGGAAAGAGTAAGAAATAGACTTGCTGATGTTTTGGTTTCAGTTGTTTCGCAGAAACTGGTTCCAACAATTGATGGCAAAATAGTTTTAGCTAAAGAAGTTATGATGGTTACACCCAGTGTTAAAGCTGCGATAAAAAATAATAATTTAAGTGAAATTTATATGATGATTAATCAGGGCGGTCCTTTAGGTATGTTAACAATGGAACAGGATTTAAAGCGACTTTATGATCAGAAGAGAATTTCCCTTGAGACAGCAATTACATATTCGAATAATAAAACAAGAATAAATCAACTTATATCAGCAAAATGAAACCACTTGTTACAATTTATTGCGAAGGCAGCGAAATTAAACTTGCTGTGGTTGACAAAAGCAGCAACAGCGGTAAACCAGCTGTCCTAAAAACGGCTTCTGTAAGCCTTTATAAATCCTCAACTAGTTTAGATCAAACCGGAGGTGGATTTCGTGTTGAAGATGAAACCATCATCGAGGGTTTGGATGATTCTACATCGGTTAAAGGAGATGTAGATTATTCCGGGATTTCAGAAGTTACAACGGCTTTAAGCGGATTCAATTTACGCAAACACCTCTTTATACCAGCAGTAACTGAACCGAATATTTACTACCATATTTATGAAGGAGCCAGGCCACCCAATGATGCAAAGTTAAAACAACTTGTTATCAGCGACATTCTGGCAACTAAAAATATTGTAGTAGATAAGAATTGTATCGATTTTGTAGAACTTTCTGATAAAACACTTTTAGCTGTTTTTGTGGCTGATGAAGTACCCTGTGCAGGACTTATTAACTCATTAGCAAGGCAGGAAGGCAGAAAGGGATATAAAATTCCTTCAATTAAAAGTTCCGATGTATCTCTTGCTTACTATGTTGCTAAAAGAAAGAAGTTTTTCCCTGACGACTATTCATTAATTGTTTATATCGGTAAAGAGTACAGCAAACTTATTTTCTTGCAGGGTAGAAAAATAAAACATATCGGAACCACACTGGATATAGGAACTCAAAATCTTCACACCTATGATGTTTATTTTTCAAAAATATTACTTGAGATGGAAAATGGTGGTATATCTTCGTTGGATAATATCATCGTTTGTGGTGAAGATGACTCAGAGAATATAATACTTTCTTTCTACGGAACTTTCCCTGAGGCAAATGTTAGTCGCTTAGAATTTGATGATCTTGATTTATCAGCCCTTAGCGACGAAGTAAAGGAAAAATTCTCAACCTTCAGCATTCCGATAGCAGTAGCTGTTGATTATGATGATGAGTTGAATAAAGAGCATCAGGGAATTCATATTCTTCCTAAAAGTATTAAAGAAGAACAGAAAGTTGTTCAGTTTGGTTGGCACGGTTATGCAATGTTGCCACTTTTATTTATTGCGGCTTTCTTCATCACACAAAAAATCCTTGACAATAACCGACAGCTATTCGAACTGGATAAAGAAGTAGAGGCAAAAACAATTCTGTTACGAGAAAACAGAGAAATGTTATCTAAAATAGCTGACCTTGAAGGAAAGATAAGTAGCTTTGGTCAAACCCAGGCAATACTGGATTCTGCCGCTGTTGGAACAGGTGTCTGGAAAAAAGTGATCAAGCAAATATCCGGGTTCTGTCAGGGAAGTAACAATCTCTGGCTTACAAAATTATCTAATCAGGGTGATCAGGTTAATACCGAAGGATATTCACTCTCTAGATATTCTCTAACAGATTTTGCGTATTCAATTAATAATTCAGAGCTTAAAAGCATGATGTATGAAGCGTTGAGAGATAAAAGTGCTTATAAGTTCAATTTAAATTTTAATATTTCAAACCAGCAGAATCAAAATGAATAAGAAGCTGATAAGTACCCTCAGTGTTCTAGCCTTACTGATAATTATATTGGTTGCTGGCGGAATCTACATATTTGTGATTCAAAAAGGAGCCGTAACAGAAAGGCAGGAAAAACTTGAGGAGCTTAACAAAAACGTTTACGACCCTGTAGAGTTGAATGAAAGATATCTGAACCTGCAAAAACGATCTGCAGAGCTGGATTCTATTCTGGCACATAGAGAGTTTAATATTCCTCAGAATATCTCCTCGATAAAGTTTTATAACTTTATTAATAATGTGGTTGCAAACTTCCCTCAGATTTCACAAGTGAATGTTGAATATTTGAGGCAGGCACCAGCAAAGGAGTTCTTCTTTCATGAATACAAACTTACAGGGAGCGGTAACTTTAATGATGTTTTCAAACTGATTTATGCAATTGAGCAGAGTAAAGAACTCAAAAAAATCACTCAACTCTCCTTAAGTAATCTTATTAAAACCGATGACGATAAGGTCCCTCTGTTTCTTGTAAATTTTGAGATGACAGCTCAGGCATATTTCGCTTCAGATAACAGGTTTGCACCTGCTAAATTTGTTGAAAACAATCTTAATACCGAACCAATCTACGATGCCTTCTATCCTTTAATAAGGAACGAAATTCCACCAAACGTGGATAATTTGCTTGACGTTCAAGGAGCCAAACTACTGGCTATTATTCCCGAGGGTGCTTTTGTTGCTGACACTAAAGGTAATACGTATCTGGTTTGGGAAGGAGAACAAGTATATCTAGGTTATCTCACAAAGATAGACTATGATAATAACTCAGTTGATTTCATTCTTAATAAGGGTGGAATAATTGAAAAAGTTAAATTAGAATTAGATAGAAACAAGTAAAAATTAAGAGTACCAATATGAAAAACTTTATTACTTATTTCGTTTTATCACTTTTTGTAATACTCCAGGCTTCACCTCAGGAATACTGGGAACGTAGGTTTAAGACCTATCAGAATCCTGACGAGCTTGTGACCATGTCTGAAACACTTCCGTTTAATCAGGCAATCGAATTGCTGAGTAAAGTTAGTGAAAGTGTTACAGGCAAGAGGATTGTTTCAACTGTTGACAGGAAAGATCCAATAGGCGTTGAAATTACAAATATGCCTTATGACAAAGCACTTCTAATGATAGTGAATTTTGCCGGACTTCAGTACGACAGCAAAGAAGATGTAATAGTTGTAAAATCCAAAGCAGAAAGTGAAGTTTCCAAATCACCGGATACTTATGCTCCTGTAACTGAAAGGGAGGTTAAGATATCAGCAGTATTTTTTGAAATGGATGTTAATAAAGCCAGAAAAGTTGGGTTTGATTGGAACTTTTTATTATCGGGTGATAAAAGTACTTTTGCGGGTCGGCTTAGAACAGAGACAGAGCAAGATCCTAATGCACAAGGTGGTACCGGAGGGGGACAAACACAGTCAGGTCTTCAACCTGAATTTAAACTTGGGGCCAATTCTAATTTTAATATTGGTAACTTTTACGGTGAAGCAACTGCAGTATTTAAATTCTTTGAACAAAATGGTCTTGGTGAAATCATTTCAAATCCTTCAATTGTTGTAAGAGATCGTAATGAAGGTAAGATACAAATTGGTGCAGATTTTTCCGTCCGGACTAGAGACTTTGCAGGAAATACTGTAGAAAAATTCTTTCCTACAGGAACAATTATTACAGTTACTCCTTATATTTATAAAGAAGGAGACATTAATTATATATTGTTAAATGTTGATGTTGAACGAAGCTCTTTCCAGACAAGTGAAACAACTACTCAAATAAATAAAACAACTGCTTCTACCCAGGTATTAATGCTTAACGGAGAAGAAACAGTTATAGGCGGCTTGTTTGTTAATGAAGAAACAACAAATCGGAATGGAATTCCATTCTTGAAAGACCTGCCCTGGTGGGTTTTTGGTATAAGATATCTAACAGGTTATGACCAGACAACAGAAATTAAAAAAGAATTAGTAATTCTCTTAAAAACTGATCTTGTCCCAACACTTCAGGAAAGATTTGAAAATCCTCAGAGCGGAAATATATTGAGTCAGGAAAGAGAAGATGGAAACAGAAGGATTAAATATTATAAGTTTAACGAAGGCTCCAGTGAAAAGACACCATAAAAATGGAATCAATTTTAGTTGTAGATGATGATATTAACCTTTGCAATATTCTCTCGGAAGAATTAAGCGATGCTGGATATAAAACGAATTATTTATCAAGCGGAGAAAATGTTGTAAAATTCTTAAAAGATAATAAGACCAACCTTATGCTTCTGGACTTAAGTATGCCAGGCAAAGATGGATTTGAAATTCAGAACGAAATTAATTCTTGGTCCGGATGCCCAACAAAAACAATAATATTAACTGCTTATTCAGATGAAAGAAGCGCCATTAAATCTGCAAGATTAGGCGCTTCTGATTACATTTGCAAACCTTACGAAATTAACGAACTCCTGATTTCCATAAAAAAAGTTCTTCGGAATCAAACTTAAATTTTCTTTAAATAATGAAGATCAGCTTCAGAATATTATTGATCAATTTTTTAATTGTCGTTCTAATACTAGGCGGCTCCTTCGTTGTTTTTTATTCAATTGTTTATGATGTTCTAAACTCCTTTCAGACCCGGAACCTGCGGCAGTCAGCCAACAGCTTTACTTACATCTATAGATCTCTTCAGACTGATTCTGAGGATGATTTCTTCTCATTATATAATCAGGGGATAGAATCTGTTTTTGAAAGCCAGAAACTTCAGTCAAAAAACATTGACTTTATACTGGTCTTGAATGATAAAAAAGCAACGAATATTTCTCGTTACGTTGTTAAACCGGGGGTATATCTTCCAGATAAAAGTTTTAGCCTCAGAGAATTTTTTAATTTTAATCCATCTGTCGTATTAATGACGTTTCAGGATTCAAAAGGCACCGACTATGTTTTTGGAAAAATAATAAGTGGTGATATACTTGATGATATTTCGCGCCGTATTAATTCAGATGTGGCTTTAATCTGGGAAGGATATACAATAGATTTTTCTAATCAAGCTGCCAACCAGAAATATTCCTATGTTCTTACAAGAGCTGTTGATGATTTAAAAAACAAGAATAACTTTGAGCTATATGTTCAGGGAACAGAATCGAATGATATTCTTGCAACTATTTACAAACCTGCATCAATAGGCAAACAGGAAAACCTTTACTTTTTAATATTCTCAAATTTTGCAGAGGCGGGCGATTTAAGAAATACACTTAAAAATGTTTTTATTATAATTGCTCTTGTTGGCATTGTAATGTCCTTAATTTTTACGTTCTTGTTTACAGATAGATTCAGAAAACAGATAAAAGAATTAAGCAATGCTACAGAAAAAACCTATTCGGGTGATTTGAATTCTAAGATTAATATTAAGAGCAAAGATGAAATCGGACGACTTGGCTTGGCATTTAATAAGATGCTTGATGAACTTGAAAAGAAAGAAAAGTCCAAAAACGATTATGCGGAGTTCATAACTCTTATTAATCAGAACCCAACTCTTAAAGAAATTTCAGATGTTGCATTAAAGAAGATACTTGATAAGGGAGATTTTTTAATCGGTGGTCTCTACAGCGTTGATGACGAAATAAACTTAATATCATCTTATGGCTTGGATAATAAATCAGCAAACGGTAAAGAAGTCCCAGAGTTTATTAAAAAAGTTTTGGAAACAAAAGAGCCCGTAGAACTCTATGACGATGCTACGCTACCTGTAGTATCTGCAGGATTAGTTGATATTAAAATTAAATATCTGCTTTTCTTGCCGATTATTTATAATAATAAACCGATTGCACTTTTGGAACTTGGCTCACTAAATAAACCCACAGCTGAGGTTCGTGATTATCTGCAGAAAATTAAAGATCAATTGGCTGTTGGTGTTACAAATGCCAAGACCTTATCACAATTAGAGAATCTGGTAAAAGAATTAAAAAAATTGAATGAAGAGTATCTAAAACAAAATCAACAGATAAAAGAACAGAATGAAACTTTGTTATTCCTGCATGATGAATTAAGAATGCAAACAGAAGAACTTGAAAAACAGAAGCAGAAAGCTTTAGAAATGACAGAAGTCAAGTCGAGATTTCTTGCCAACATGTCACATGAGCTGAGGACACCAATGAATTCAATTCTTGGTTTAACAGAATTGATGCTTGAAAAAACCGAGATAGGTCCGAGGAACAAGGAGCGATTAGCAGTAGTGCTTCATAGTGGTAAAAGGCTGATGAATTTAATTAACGACATCCTCGATTTGTCTAAAATTGAAGCTGGTAAAGTTGAAGCGCAAAATGAAGACGTAATATTGGATGAACTTTTAGGAGAAGTTTCCAATGGCATTGCTCCACTAGCTAATGAAAAGGGTCTGGCTTTTCGTGTGATTAAAAATGTTGATACAAGAATGGTAATTAGCACCGATCGCGGAAAAGTTGTTCAGGTATTAATAAATCTTTTAGGAAACGCTGTAAAGTTTACGGATGAAGGTGAAGTATCACTTAAAGTGTCTGCTAATAATTT
The DNA here is from genome assembly GCA_037388405.1 of Ignavibacteriaceae bacterium. GTDB lineage: Bacteria > Bacteroidota > Ignavibacteria > Ignavibacteriales > Ignavibacteriaceae > IGN2. Next base: position 11,824 of record JARRKF010000004.1, read on the forward strand.
AACACTTAATTTTGATGTGATGGATACCGGAATAGGTATTTCAGAAGAAGATTTAAAATTAATATTTGAGGAGTTTCGTCAGTTTAGTACCCCAAGAAGAAAAAATGGAAGCGGTACTGGTTTAGGACTGGCAATAAGTAAAAAGCTAGCTGAAATACTTGGTGGTGAGCTTAAAGTGAGAAGTAAAATTAATCAAGGCTCTACTTTTACTTTTTCAGTTCCGTTAAAGAAAATAGAAGTTTATCAACCTGAAACTCAGGATTCAGGGGATGTTTCCAGTGCTATGGAAGAAGATGTGGAACCGAAAGAATCACTGATAGAAAAAGCAGTAATAATGAATGACTCAGAAATTGAGGTGCTGATTGTTGATGACGATCCTGATACATTATTTACTCTTGATGATTTAGTTAGAGCATCTAACTGTAAAACAATTCTAGCAAAAAGCGGAAAAGAATGCCTGGAAATTCTTGAACGACAAATTCCTGATCTCATTCTTCTTGACATTATAATGCCCGAGATGGATGGTTTTCAAGTAATCAAACATATTAAAAGAAATAATAAATGGGCAGATATACCCGTTTACGCGGTTACTGCCAAAG
>JARRKF010000005.1:0-14124 GCA_037388405.1 Ignavibacteriaceae bacterium
CTGATACTTCTCTTCGGGAAATATAAAAAGCATTCCCTGCATTTCACCCATACTTTCTCTTTTCATTAATCCTAATTGTCTTTCGTAATCATTGTCAGCAATCTCAATATCTATTTTGATTGTTGGATTTCCTGTTGAGTCAGTAAAAGTAAGCTCGCCTTCTTTTTTAAAATGATAATATTCCACCGTTCCACTTTCTTCTTTAATGGAGCTGTTATAAATAAAAATGAATACAACTAGCAAAGCAACAACCGCCAAAACTATTTGCCAACCTTTAAGAGCTATCGGTCCTAACTTAATCACCGATCGATTAAAGAAATTCTTTTCTTTTTCTGCTGGTTCTTTTTTCTTCTGCGGTTTTTTCTTTTGTGCCATTTTATAAATTCCGATATTTGGAGAAGCTAATATACTTAATAGAAGTAAAATTTAAGTCAGAGTTTTTAAGTCATGAAAAAAGGAAATTCTCATATAATTAAAAAAGAAGAAATTAGTCTGAACGAAACACAGCGAAAAATGATTGCAAGTGGCTGGGGACAGGATGTTCTTGATTATACAATTACCGAAAAAATTACTTACATCTCAGATAACCTGAAAGTTAAAGGATACATTTCTTATCCAAAAGATAAATCCCAAAAATATCCCTGCATTATCTGGAATCGTGGCGGAATAGGTAACAAAGGTGTTATTGATTCATTCACTGCAAGAGGATTGTTTGGACAGCTTGCAAGTTGGGGATACGTTGTACTTGCAAGTCAATACCGAGGTAATGATGGCGGTGAAGGAAAAGATGAATTTGGTGGTGATGACGTAAATGATGTTATGAATTTAATTCCTTTAGCTGATGAAATTGAAAATGCAGATAATACAAAATGGGGAATTGAAGGTTGGAGTCGTGGTGGAATGATGACTTATCTCGCACTGACAAGAGCAGATATTTTTAAATGTGCAATAGTTAGTGGGGGAATTGCAAACCTTCGCTGCAGCTCTGATGAAAGTACTTTTATGCGAAGACTTTACGAAGTGACTATGGGAAAATATAAGGGCGAAGAATTCTACAAAAAATGTGAAAGCCGTTCCATTGTAAAATTCCCCGAGAAGTTTGCTAAGAATACACCAATATTAATCATCCACGGCACAGCAGATGAAAGAGTTTTACCACACGACTCTTTAGATCTTTCATACAAGCTTCTAGAATTAAAAATTCCTTTCCGACTGGTTATGCTTGAAGGTGGAGATCATTTTATGAAGAAGCATCGCAAGGAAGTTGATGAGATGAGAAAAAAGTGGTTTGAGAAGTTTCTGAAATGATAATAGAAAAGGCGACTCACCGAGTCGCCCATACAAATAATTGGTTAAATCTTATAAAATAAACTTACTCAGGTCTCTGTCTTTAACAATCTTATCAAGTTTTTCTTTTACAAACTCAGCGGTAATTTTTATCGTTTCCTTGGGAGTTTTATCCGGAACATCAAACAAAATTTCATCAAGCAAAGTTGTAAGTATTGTGTGAAGTCTTCTTGCACCAATATTTTCCACAGCTTCATTAACCTGAGTTGCTATCCGTGCAATTTCTCTAATTCCGTCATCTGCAAAGTGAAGCTTTACTCCTTCTGTTCCTAGTAATGCAGAATACTGTTTCAGCAGAGCATTCTGTGGAGTTGTTAAAATCTGAACAAAATCTTCTTCAGTTAGACTATTCAGCTCAACTCTTATCGGGAATCTTCCCTGCAATTCAGGAATTAAGTCTGATGGTTTAGCAATATGAAATGCACCCGAAGCAATAAACAAAACGTGATCGGTCTTTACTACTCCGTACTTTGTATTAACATTTGTTCCTTCAACAATAGGAAGCAAATCTCTTTGTACTCCCTCGCGGGAAACATCCGGTCCTGCACCTTTACCACCACTATTGGTAACTTTATCTATTTCATCAATAAAAATTATTCCTGATTCTTCTACCCGTTGTATTGCTTCACGCTGCACCACTTCCATATCGATAAGCTTTTGTGCTTCTTCTTGAGCAATTATTTGCCTTGCCTCAGCAATCGTAGTCTTCCTCTTTTTCTTTTTCTTTGGCATAAGGTTGCCGACAATTTCCTGAATATTAATACCCATATCATCCATTCCAAATGGACCCATTACCTGCATACCTATTGCTGGCGGTGACTGAGAGTCAAACTCAATCATTTTTTCATCCATCTCACCACTTTTAAGTTTCGTTTTCATCCACTCACGGGTTTTTGTGTTTTGGTATTCTTCAGAGTTATTTTCTTCTTCGGTATGAACTTCGGAAGTCTGTGTTTGCTCATCAGCTAAATGCTCTGCTTTTGACTGTACTTCTCTTGTCTTTTCTGCTTTTACCATATTCACTGCAAAATCGGTGAGATCTCTTACCATCGATTCAACATCGCGTCCAACGTACCCAACTTCAGTAAATTTTGAAGCTTCAACTTTTACAAATGGAGCAGCTGCAAGCTTTGCGAGTCTTCTAGAAATTTCTGTTTTCCCTACTCCCGTTGGTCCAATTAAAATAATATTGTTAGGAAGTATTTCTTCTCGCAGATTATCCTCAATTTGCTGTCTTCTCCATCTGTTTCTTAATGCAATCGCAACAGCACGTTTTGCGTCAGTCTGCCCGATGATATATTTATCAAGTTCATCAACTATTTTGCTAGGTGTTAATTCTTTCATTGTTCCTTCAATCATAATTTAAAATCCATCTCCTTAATCGATTGTTTCTACATTAATTTTATCGTTAGTATAAATACAAATTTCTGCTGCTGTCTTAAGCGATTCTTCCGCAATTTCTCTAGCTGAAAGATTACTGTATTTTGTTAACATTTTTGCAGCAGACAACGCATACATTCCTCCAGAACCAATTGCGACAATTTTTTCATCCGGTTCAATTACATCTCCATTACCAGAGACAATAAGTGCGGTATCTTTTGAAACAACTGCCAGCATTGCTTCCAAACGACGAAGTATTTTATCGGTTCGCCATTCTTTTGCAAGTTCAACCGCCGCACGATTAACATTTCCACGGTATTGCTGCAGTTTATCTTCAAACCTTTCCATTAGGGCAAATGCATCTGCTGCGCCTCCGGCAAAACCACAAATCACTTTTCCTTCTGCCAGCTTTCTAATTTTTATAGCATTGTGCTTCATTACAGTGTTTCCAATAGTTACCTGTCCGTCTCCACCAAGAGCTGCAGTTCCATTGTGCACAATGCCTAGTATTGTAGTTGATCTTATTTTTTTACTCATAATTTTTCCTTATTCAAACTTAAACAATTGCTTTTTGATTATAAGGCTTCCATAATTTTGCTGGAAATATTTTTGGAACTTCTTTTCTGTATTCCTCATAAATTTCTCCAAATTGCCTTACTAATTTTTTCTCTTCATAATGAGAACCAATGTAAAAATAAGCTACAATGCAGATGAAAAATGTGAGATAAAACAAATCCATCACCGGTCTAAATAGCATAAATGTTATTGAAAAGAAATACAAGGGATGTCTCGAGTACCTGTACGGACCTTTAATACGTAATGTGTATTCTTCATCAAGTTCTGTAGTATAATTCTTATCAAAGAATCTTTTTATCTGATCTAAACCAAGAAATTCCTTAAAGCAAATATATCTAAATGTCCAGATTACGCCAGCCATAGAAAGAAATTGTGGAATAAGCATTAAGAGATCGTAGGGATTCGGCAGATCATAAATTAAAATGTGGGGTTTAGGTGATAATTCATATATCAAATAGACGGACAGAACTCCTGAAAGATTATACAACAACCGATAGAAAGCGATAAGATCGCCAAAATTCTTCCTGAGCCAGAATTTAACTTTTAGAGAAGCCAGGAGTGAATGAGTATAACCAAAAATCGCAAAAAGTAAGATGATGACTAATACATCAACAAAAGGAGCCATCAAAGTTCTTTTCGCAACCTTGCAACAGGTAGTCTTAATTGTTCTCTGTACTTAGCAACTGTTCTTCGTGCAATGTGAATTCCTTCTTCATTAAGAAGGTCTGCAAGCTTATCATCACTAAATGGTTTTTTCTTGTCTTCTTTATCGATTATTTCTTTAAGTCTCTCTTTGATGTGCTTATTGGAAACTTCCTCACCTGTATCAGTGGAAAGTCCTTCGCTGAAGAAATATTTTAATTCATGTATTCCTTGAGGACTTTGAACATATTTTCCGTTTACAACTCTACTAATTGTAGAAATATCCATATTAATTTCCTGAGCAATATCTTTATAAATCATCGGTCTTAGAGCCTTGGGACCTTTTTCAAAGAACTGATACTGCCTATGAAAGATTGCCTGCATTATTCTCATCAATGTGTCTCTTCTTTGTTGAATGCAAGCTATAAACCATTTTGCCGATTCAAATTTTTCACGCAGGAATTTGTATGTCTCTTTCTCGCGTGCAGATTTTTTTCCGCGTTTTCTGTTATTCTCAAACATATCGAGGTACTGCTTGCTTATCGTTACTGAAGGCATGCTTCTGTCATTAAGTGTAATCACATAATCATTTTCAACTTTCTCAATTATAAAGTCAGGAGAAATCTGGTTCATTTCCGCTGCTTCTATGTTACCTTCGCCAGGTTTAGGATTTAAGCTCTGAATCAGCTGCACAGTTTCGCGGAGAGTTTCATCTGTAAGATTCATTTTTTGTTTAAGTAATTCGAATCGTCGTTTAGTAAAATCATCATAAAATTCCATGAGCATCTTTTCAGCCATATATTTATAGTATTCATCCGTATTTTTACCATTGCGTAGCTGGATAAGAAGACATTCCTGAAGATTACGACAGGCTATTCCAACCGGATCAAAAAGCTGAATTCTCTTTAGCAAATTTTCTGCATCATCAGGGTTAATTTTTATATGTTCAAACAGTTCCAGCTCGTTCAACAATTCACTAAGATCTCGCTTAAGATATCCGCTTTCATCAAGGTTGCCAATTATTTCTTCACCGAGTCGATTTAAGTTATCACTAAGATTAAGATGATTAAGCTGTTCAAGAAGATGCTCTGAAAGAGATTCTCTTACTGGTGCCAGAGGATGATATTGTTCATCTTCACTTCCACGATAAACTCTTTCGTGATCAAAATCATCATCATTCATAAAATCTTCAAGTTCAAACTCTTCCTTGTCCGGATCTTTTATTTCATCAACAGTGGTTTCGTCATCTCTTTCTTTATCTTTTTCTATTTCCTGTGAAAGTTCGATATCTTCCTCAAGTATGGGATTTAGTTCCAGCTCCGTTTTAATTCTTTGCTCAAGCGCAAGAGTATTGAGCTGCAAAAGTTTCTGATACTGTATTTGCTGAGGTGAAAGCTTTTGCTGTTGTGATAAACGTTGACTTAATGTTAACATATTATTTCCCGATTAATTCTATAAATTTTGAATACCATTCTTCCCCGTATAATCTGCTTAAAGAATCTTTGCAAAATTCTGCTACTGTTATATTTTCTTTTTTACCAAGTTCATTTGCCGGTTCACATTCATCAAGATGTTCGTAACGTAAAACATCTCCACCAAAATCAGAAATTCTTATAGGAAAAAGGTGACATGAAATTGGTTTTCTGAAATTTGTCTTACCTTCGAAGTAAGCTTTTTCTAAAGAACACTTCGCAATTCCATTTTCAAAATGAACGAAAACACAAGCACGGTGATTAACACTTCTTATCAATGGTTCATCCTGCTTAACTTCATAAAATCCTTTTTCTTCAATTTCACTTCTATGAGCATCTGGAAGGTAAGGCAAAACTATAGAAAGCAGATTATTTATTACACCAACCTCTTCCCACCTGAGCGGTGCACCATATCGACTCTCAAAAGTGCAGCATGCACCTTTACATTTTGCTAAATCACATTTAAAGTGATTTTCTGCAATTTCCTTTCTCACTAGTATGGCTTCAACCGGTAAAATTTGCTCGTTCATTGTAATGGAATAATTTTTGATGAAAGATAAATAATTGATTCTTTTTTACAAAGTTTTAATACTCTTTTCAATTATTTAAATTCCTTCCTAAATTTCAACAAAATGCCCCCTGCATAGATGAATTTCAGCAATAAGGTCGTTGTTTTAACCGGAGCCTCATCCGGAATAGGCTATCACCTTGCAAAATTACTGCCAAAGGAAAACTGTTCATTAGCACTTATTGCAAGAAGAAAAAACATTCTCGACCAGTTAGTAAATGAACTAAAAACTCCAAACTTACTGATTAAATCTTATCAATGTGATGTCGGAAAACAAGCAGAGGTTCAGGATACATTCCATAAAATTAAAAATGATTTTGGACGAATTGATATTGCTATTTTGAATGCAGGGGTTTCCTCAAGAAAAGATATTATTAATTATTCTTCCGAAACGGCTGATAAAATTTTTAATGTAAATACGCTAAGCATAGTATACTGTGTTGAACAGATTTTACCAGAATTTCTTGAAAGAAAAGATGGAATGATTGTCGGAGTTTCAAGTCTTGCTGAAGCAAGAGGTTTTCCCAGAAGCGGATTCTATAATGCAAGTAAATCTGCAGCAAGTCTTTTGTTTGAAAGTTTAAGAGTTGAACTAAAAAGTTTTAACGTAAAAGTGCTAACAGTTAAACCCGGATTTGTTGAAACACCGATGACAGATAAAAATGAATTTTACATGCCTTTTCTAATGGATGTTGAAAAAGCTGCCAAGATCATATTAAACGGGATAAAGAAAGAAAAAAAGATCATCCAATTCCCTCTCCCAACAGTTATTGGCTCAAAAGTTCTTAAATTTATGCCAAATTTCTTATTTGATTTTTTGATGAGCAAACAATTACCATCAAGGAAGAATTGAAAAATATATGAAGACGACTCTTTTGGTTTTTCTTTTTTCATTTAGTTTAATCTCTGCACAGACTGATACAACTCTGATTCTCAGCGAAGTAATGTTTTACCCGCAAACCGGTCCGAATGAATTTATTGAACTTTACAACACAAGTGAAACTGAAAGCATAAATGTTGATAGTTTTAAAATTAAGTACTACACTTCAAATCCTGATATTATTGTCGATGCAGGAGAAGGTACAATTCTTCCACCAAAATCTTTTGCCATCATTCTAGAAGGAGACTATATAATAGGAAGTGGAATATATGATAACTTAATTCCACCTGAAGCTTTAATACTTAAAATTGCAGATAATTCTTTCGGCACAACCGGAATGGCAAATACCACCAGCCGACCTATCTGGCTTATCAATACGGCGGACGACACACTTGAAGCTTATTTTTATTCAGCTAATAATTCACAAGCGCGTTCTGATGAAAAAATTGTGATGGTGAAAGATAGCTCACAGAGTAACTGGGCAAACTCACTTGTTGCAGATGGAACCCCAGGATTTCAAAATTCTGTAACGCCAGTTCAAAATGACCTGCAAATGTTTTCTCTTACATTTCAACCTGTAAATCCGGTTCAAGGTGATGATGTAACAATTTCCGCTAAAGTAAAAAACATAGGAACAAATACTGCGGACATTTATACTATTGAGATTTATAACGATGCAAATTTTGATTCAACTGCTGATCCGGGAGAATTAATTTTTTCACAGCAATACACGAACCTTCTTGCTGGTGATTCAATCATTGCAAATACAGTTATAAATTCTGTAGTTGCCGGTGATTACCAGATAATTGCAAGGGTTGTTTTTGCTCAAGATGAAAACTTACTTAACAATGAGCTCATCGAATCATTTTTAGTATTGCCACCCGGAACGAATTATAATGCTGTTGTTATTAATGAAATAATGTATCATCCATCCACTGGTGAACCTGAATGGGTTGAGCTTTACAACAGAACAGATTTTCCAATAAATCTAAAAAAGTGGAGACTGTATGATGCATCCACTTCTGCAAGAATAACAGCAGCGGATATATTCATTCCCGCAAAATCGTTTATTGTTCTAACTGCTGATTCATCAATACTGAATTTTTATAACGTTCAATCAGAAATAATAAAATTCAGTCTTCCTGCACTTAACAATACTGGTGATGCAGTGATGATTAAGGACTCGCTTGGGACTAAAGTTGATTCACTTTACTATTTGCCTGTTTGGGGTGGAAATGTTGATGGAAGATCACTTGAAAGAATTTCTGTCGATGAAGCGTCAACTGATTCAACAAATTGGGGAACATCGGTAAATATATTCAAAGCAACACCGGGTTCAATAAATTCATTAACTCAAAAAGATTACGATGTTGCTGTTTCTGATATTCTATTCAATCCCGAGTTTCCAATTGAAGGCGACACAGTTTCAATTTCTGCAAAAGTGAAGAATCCCGGATTGAATGCTGCTAACTTTTCTCTTCAGCTTTATGAAGACACAAACATCGATTCGGTACCTGATTTATTAATTGAACAAATTCAAAATCTTTTTATTGCACAGGGTGATTCAGGTATTTTCTCCTTCAACTTCTCAATTGAAAATATTCAATCAAAGAGGGGATTTTTAGTAAATGCAATATTCAGTCCAGATCAGGATACATCTAATAATAAACTTTATAAAACCGTTGAACCGGGATTTCCTTCGCAGTCAATTGTTGTAAATGAAATAATGTATTCTCCGCTTGGCGGTGAACCGGAATGGATTGAACTTTTTAACAGAACAAATCAGCAAATTAATCTTAATGGCTGGAGTATAAACGATGTTCTGACTAATCCATCCTATGCTTTTATCGAAGAAGATGTCTTCATCCAACCAAACTCATATTTAGTATTAAGCAGAAACATTTCAATTTATGATTTCCACCGATTCATTCCTTCACAGGTTTATGTTCTTTCAATTCCTTCATTAAATAATGATGTTGATGGAGTTGTAATTAAAGACGATCGCGGATTACAAATTGACTCGGTTCTGTATTACAGTGAATGGGGCGGAACTAATGGTTATTCACTTGAAAGACTTTCTGTAAACGCCGGTTCTAATCTTTCCACCAACTGGGGAAGCTCAAATGATATTGAACAAAGTACACCCGGAAGAATTAACAGTCTAACACCGAAACAATTTGATCTTGCTGTCGCAGGATTAAATTTTAATCCTCGTTTTCCTGTTGAAGGTGATAACGTTTTTATTTCTGCTTCCATAAAAAATAATGGATCATCTGCAGCAAATAATTTTAGTGTTGAATTTTACATTGATACAGATACAAATAATGTGGTCGATCTTCTACTCAGCACTGAGTCAGGTTTGAATCTTGCTTCAGGAGATTCAATAAATATTTCTTCCAGCTCACCAATTCAAAATATAACAACCAAAGTACTCTCGGCAGTTAGAATAGTCTTTACAGAAGACGAGGACACACTTAATAATTATTTTGAAAAAAGCGTCGAACCCGGTTTCCCCGAAAAAATTGTTCTAATTAATGAAGTGATGTATAATCCAGCAACGAATGAACCAGAATGGATTGAGATAGTTAATGTTTCAGGCACCGAGATTAACATTAAAAATTGGTCAGTAAGCGATGTTCTTACAACTCCGACTAAAAATTTCATAACTAATGATGACATAATTCTTCAACCAGACGAATATGCGGTTATTGCTAAGGATACTTCGTTCTATTCTATTTATCCGGAAGTAACAGCAAAAGTTTTATTTACAAATTTCGGATCTCTCGGCAACACTGCTGACGGTGTTGTTATTTATGATTTCAGAGATGGAATAATTGACAGCTTATTTTATCGTTCATCGTGGGGAGGCGGGAAAGGACTTTCACTGGAAAGAATTTCTCTGGAAGAAGCAACCAACGACAGCTCTAACTGGACAACATCCTTAAGTCCAAAAGGAAGCACTCCCGGTCTTCCGAATTCAATCTATAATGTTGCTGATTACAAAAGGAACGATTTAGTAATAAATGAGATAATGTTTGATCCCGGTGATGATAACTGTGAGTTTGTTGAATTTCTGAACCTCAGTGGCGATTCAGTAAACATTGGCGGTTGGAAATTTGAGGATGAAAACGGAAATGATTACAGGCTTTCGCAATTCCCTTTAATGGTTCCGGATAATTCATATTTTATTCTGGCAGCAGATTCGTTAATCAATTTAAAGTATAATTTAGATGAAACCGTTTTGCTCACAATTATCCGAACCTCAAGTTTGGGTCTAGTTAACACCGGCGAATTAATTCTTCTTAAAGATGTAAAAGGAAACGTAATTGATTCTGTTTGGTATTCAGATAAATGGCACAACAATAATTTCGTTTCAACAAAAAATATTTCACTTGAAAGAATAAATCCTAATCTTGGGGCGAATGATCCGAACAATTGGAGCAGTTCAGTTGCAAAAATTGGTGCAACTCCGGGAAAACAGAACAGCATTTATACAGTAAATCCAAATATTGCCTCCAACATTTCAGTTTCGCCAAATCCATTCTCGCCGGATAACGATGGTTTTGAAGATTTCACAATAATAAATTATAATCTAACTCAGGCAACTTCACAGGTTCGTATAAAAATATTTGACAGCAAAGGAAGACTTGTCAGAACTTTAGAGAACAATCAGCCAAGCGGTCAATCCGGCTCGGTTATTTTTGATGGAATTGGGGATGATGGACAGGCTTTGAGAATCGGGATTTACATCATCTTTCTCGAAGCAATAAACGAAGGTTCCGGAGTTGTTGAAACTATGAAGACTGTGGTTGTTGTTGCGAGAAAGCTATAATAAAACGATTTTGGGAGAATTAAAATGAACAAAGAACTTCAAAAAGTTGTTGACCGATTAAAGGAACATATCGATATAGTTCCATCCAAATTTCTTGCTTATCCGGAAGAAGAATTGGAAAGAAAACCTGCACCAAATAAATGGTCGAAGAAAGAAATACTCGGACATTTGATTGACTCAGCAGCTAACAATCATCACAGGTTTGTAAGAGCACAATTCGAAAAAGAACCTTTAATACTAGTTCCATACGAACAAGATGATTGGAACCAGGTTCAAAAGTATAATGAAGTCGATACAAAATTTCTTGTTGAATTCTGGCGAATGTACAACCTTCACATCCTCTGGATAATAAATAACTTTCCTGAAGAGAAATTAAATCTCAAATGCAAATCCATCGATGAAAGAGAAATGGCGGAAACCGTTTTTCTACTAATTAAAGACTATGTTGACCATATGGATCACCATTTAGGACAAATTTTTAGTTAAATATTTCCCCATCTATCAGCGCTTATTAATAATCTTAAATTTATTTCCTCACACTGCCGCTTGCAGTCAATTATCATCAATTTTCCTTAAAAAAATTTTTCATGAGATGGAACTTAGTAGTAAATCCTCTTGTTATAATGATTGTTAATTTATTACTAATTATTTCGTTTAATAAAAGAGGAAAATCAAGATGAAAATTAAAAATCTTATAATATCTTTAACATTAGCTGCTACTGCTTTTATGTTTATTGGTTGCAGTGAAGATGAATCACCGGTTACTCCAACTACACCTTCAAATTCATTGGTAAAAGTTGTCCACGCATCTCCTGATGCACCCGGTGTTGACCTGTTGGTTGACAACACAGTAGCGGGAACAAATTTAACTTTCCCAAACAATACTGGCTACTTAACTGTAAACAGTGGAACCAGGAATGTTAAAGTTAACGTAACCGGTACACAGACAACTGTAATTGAAGCGAATGTTGATTTTATGCAAAATAAGAATTACTCTGTGTTTGCAGTTAATTCTGTTGCTAATATTGAACCGCTTCTTATAGAAGATGATTTAACAGCGCCTGCACAAGGTAAGGCTCACGTACGATTCATACATTTATCACCTGATGCACCTGCAGTTGACATAACCTTAACAGATGGTACTGTTGTATTTGGTGACAAATCATTTAAAGAGTTTACAGCATTCACTCCGCTTGATGCAGGAACTTATGCATTGCAGGTTAGAGTTGCTGGAACAAGCACTGTAGCATTAGACTTAGGTAACATTACTGTCGAATCAGGAAAAATCTATACAGTCTTTGCTAAAGGATTTTTAACCGGAGTCGGACAGCAGGCTTTAGGTGCTGAAATTATAGTCAATAATTAAATTAAAAATATACTTATCAATAAACCGGATTCTCTAAGTTGAGTCCGGTTTTTTATTTTTAAATTAAATAATAGAATACTTTACTCTTTTGATTATTTTTGAACGATAGCTTTTATACAAAATGATAGAAATAAGAAACCTTCACAAATCATTCGGCAATAACAAAGTGCTTCAGGGTGTTAACCTTGATATTGATACTGGCGAAACACTTGTAATTATTGGTCGCAGTGGCTGCGGTAAAAGTGTTTTGATAAAGCACATTGTCGGTCTGCTTTATCCTGACGATGGCTACGTTAAAGTTGAAAATCAGGTAGTAGAAGAGATGAATATGGAAGAGCTTTATGATCTGAGAAGAAGATTCGGATTTTTATTTCAGGGTTCAGCCTTGTTTGATTCAATGACAGTTGAAGAAAATATTTCTCTTCCGCTTGTTGAATCGGGGAAAAGATATACACTCTCTGAGCTTGAGAAAAGAGTTGCCGAAAAACTTGAAATGGTTGGAATGTCAGGATCTCAGAAATTGAAACCCGCAGAGCTTTCCGGAGGAATGAAAAAAAGAGTCGGGCTTGCAAGAGCTTTAATTACTGATCCCGATTACATTTTTTACGATGAACCAACTACCGGACTCGACCCGATAATGTCCGATTCAATTGATCATCTTATAAAAGAACTAACTGATAGACTAAGTGTAACTTCGGTTGTAGTTACTCACGATATGTACAGTGTAAAAAATGTTGCAAACCAGGTTGCAATGATGCACGAAGGGATAATACATTTTGCAGGAACACCATCAGAATTAATTTCTTCAAACGATCCAACGATAAAAGAATTTATTCAGAGAACAGAATAAGCAACCCCTGATTTTTAAGAATTGATTAGAACAAAGATTCTTTGAAGCTATCCCCAATAATCCTTGTTCCGGAATCAGGATTTCCAAGCTGAGTTGATTCTGTGATAATCGTTTCTTTACCACCACGTTTTACAAAATTTATAGCCGCAATTATCTTCGGACCCATACTTCCATCAGCAAACTGATCCGAAGCCAGATACTCTTCTGCTTCTTGAATTGTTAATTTCTCTAAAGCAATCTGATCTGGTTTATGAAAGTTCAAATAAACATTCGGTACGTCAGTTAAAATATAGAACGCATCAGCACCAATTTCACGCGCAAGCAATGAAGATGCGAGATCCTTATCAATTACTGCTTCAACTCCGACAAGATTTTTCTTTTCGTCTCTGTAAACCGGAACACCGCCGCCGCCGGCAGCAATTACAATATTTCCCTTTTTAACAAGGTCGCGAATAGTTTTTTTATTTACAATCTCTTTTGGTTCAGGTGAAGGAACAACTCTCCGCCATCCTCTTTTTCGCGGATCTTCTTTAAATATGTATCCACGGGACCTCGACATTAAATCTGCTTCTTCTTTAAGATAAAATCCACCGACTGGTTTTGTCGGCTCATTAAATGCTTCGTCATTTTTATCAACAACAACCTGAGTAATTATGGTGATAACATTCTTTTTTATTTTATGATCGTGCAGGATATTTTTGATCTGTCTTTCAATCATATAACCAATTCCACCTTGCGAATCTGCAACGCATATATCCAGCGGCATTTGCGGGATTTTATATTCTTTGTAACCGGCTTCGTTTCTTAACATAATGTTGCCAACCTGCGGACCGTTTCCATGAGTAATTACAAGCTCATATCCATCTTTAAGTAGCTTTAAAAGATGAACACAAGTATCGTAAGTGTTTTTCTCCTGCTGCTGGATAGTTCCCAGCTCATTTCCTCTTATAAGAGCATTTCCACCAAGTGCAACTACTGCTATTTTTTTATCCATTCAGAATTATTTCATCATCGAATTAAAAATGAGGTACAAACTTAAGAAGTCATTCCCGTAAATAAAATTTGAGAAGTTAAGGTATAATGTTATAGGGTATATGGTTATAAAGTACTTTTAAATCTTTTGTTCTTCTTAACATTTCCTCTATACCTTATACCTCTATACCCTGTCTCTTGAGTAAAACTACTTTAATTAGTAAGTTTATCAGTGAATT
>JARRKF010000006.1:0-9739 GCA_037388405.1 Ignavibacteriaceae bacterium
ACTTTCAAACAGAAATAACAGACAATTTGCCAAAAACAAAAAATTCTTATATTATTAGAAAAATTCCTCATATAATACTTATATAATGAGCGAAACAGTGAAACAAAACAATGATCTGTACTACATTGCAATTGAAGGTGTAATTGGTGCAGGCAAGACCAGCCTTGCCAAGAAAATTCGGGACAGGCTGGATGCAAAGCTCATCCTGGAGCAGTTTGATGAGAATCCTTTTCTTGAAAAATTTTACATAGATAGAAAAAGGTTTGCATTTCAAACACAAATGTTTTTTCTGATCAACAGGTTCAAACAACATCAGGAGCTTAATCAGGAAGAACTTTTTTTCGAGCATATAATTTGTGATTATATTTTTGAAAAAGATAGAATTTTTGCTTATATGAATTTGAGTAAAGATGAATTGAATTTGTATGAAAGCATTTATCCTCTTCTTGCCAGAACTCTTAGAAAACCTGACCTTGTAATCTTTTTGCAGTCAAGCACTGAGCGATTAATGTATAACATAAAAAAGCGAAACCGAAAAATTGAAAGAGCGATTACAAGAAGTTATCTTGATGAATTAAGTGAAGCTTATAATCATTATTTCTTTAGATATAATTCAACACCGCTTTTGATTGTAAATTCCTCTGAAATAGATTTTGTAAATAGTGAGAAAGACTTTGATGAATTATTTAAGCAGATATTCAGAGAAGACAGAGGTTTTACAGAATATTTTAATCCCGAAATCAAGAGGATAATTTGATACGTATTATTCTTTTTGCTGCCGTTGCATTCCTGATCATTTTTGCTTTCAGACTTGTAAAGCTGCTCACTCAGTTTCGCTCAGGTTCACGCCCCTCGAATCTTGATGATTTAAAGAGCAGAGCGGAACATTTAAAAAATAAGTATAAGAATGTTGAAGAAGCTGACTATCGTGATATAACGCCACCAGAAGACGAAAGCGATACGTTCAAAAAAGATAATGGCTAAAGAGAATTTTGTAACAAATTTAGTTTACTCCTTTTTTAAAATATTTTTCTCTTTGGATGAAAATCCCAGCAGGGAAATAAACAATCCTCGGAAGATTCTCATTGTTCGTCAGCATAATCAACTTGGTGATCTGCTTGCAGGAGTGTCACTTTTCAGGGCAATAAAAGAAACCTTCCCACAATCGCATATATCACTGATTGTTAGTCCTTTTAATTATCCTGGAATAATTAAAAATAAATTCATTGATAGAATTTTTGTTTATGATAAGACAAGATTATTTAATCCATTTTATTTTTTTAAGCTGATTAAATTTTTAAGAGAAGATTACCATCTGGCGATTGTGCCTGTGGTTGTTTCTATTTCATTTACAAGTAATCTTTTAGCACGTATTTCAAAATCAAAAATTCGTATTGGCCCAAATTCTCTTGATGGAAAACCCAACCAGAGTTCATTTCTTTTTGACAGAAGAGTTGAAATTGACTGGCGTAAACACCCTGATTCAAATGTTTCTGAAAGAAGTCTTGATATCGTACGTCCATTTGGAATTAATACTGGTAATTACAGATCGGAAATATCGTTTAACGGAAAGGATACAACTGCTGCACAGCAATTTATTAATAGTTTCAGGGATAAAACCAGAAAATATTTAATTGGTTTACATGTCGGTGCTGGTAAACTTAATAACAGGTGGTCATTAGAGAAATATTGTGCATTGATTAAAAAAATTGAAAATAATTTTCCTTCTAATTTTTACCTTACTGGTGGTTGGGCTGAAAAAGAGGAATTGAATTATCTTGCAGAAAATGTCGATATTGATTTTGGGAAATTTATTAATAAACCGGTACCTCAAATAGCAGCTTTAGTTTCAATGTCGGATTTGTTTATTTCTAATGATACAGGAATTATGCATGTTGCAGGTACGACTGATACACCACAGATATCTATTTTCGGTCCAACAAATCCGTTTAACTGGGCTCCAATAGGTTTTAATAAATATTTTATTCGTAAATCAGAACTTATTGATGATGTATCCGTTGAAGATGTATATCATCTTTGCGAATTAATTCTTGGAAAGAAGGAGATTAAGAAATGAACAAGTGCATCGCTGCGGTTGATATGGGCACAAACTCTTTTCACCTGATAATTGTTCAGGTTAAAAGTGATGGTTCATTTAAAATTATCGATCGTGAACGTGAAGTTATTCGTCTGGGCTCACATAAAGGAAAAGATTTCAGCTGGATTTCTGAAGGAGAAATAGAAAAGGCAATAGATGTACTTAAAGATTTTGCAAAAATTGCCCAGTTCTATAAAGCAGATGTTCGTGCAATTGCTACAAGTGCAGTAAGGGAAGCAAGAAACAAGGAAGAATTTATAAACCGGGTTTATGAGACAACAGGAATAACCGTGGAAGCTGTAAATGGAAGAACCGAAGCCGAATTAATTTATCGTGGAGTGCAGCATGCTCTTGATGTTTCACAGAATAAAGTATTATGTATAGATATAGGTGGTGGCAGTACAGAATTCCTTTTAGGAGAACACGGTATATCTGAGTTTGCAGAGAGCATTAAAATTGGTGCGGTGAGACTCAGTAAATTATTTTTTCCTGATTATAATCTTTCTGATTCTGGGATAGAGAATTGTAAAATGTACATAAAAGAAAAACTGAATGCATTTTCTGTTGTTCATTCAGAATTTAGCTACGATGTGGCAATTGGCACTTCAGGAACAATTGTAGCTGCTGCATCAATTATATCATTCAGAAGAACAGGTAAATTCAAGAAATTATTAAATGGATTTTCATTTTCTGCAAACGAAGTTTTTGATCTGACTTCGGATGTGCTCAAATGTAAATCACCTGTCGACAGACTTTTCATTGAAGGGATGGAAATAAAAAGAGCAGATATTATACCTGCAGGATTATTAATTCTTAGTGAAATCTTTCGCACTTTAAAATTGAAGAATATGACTGTTTCTGAAAATGCTTTAAGAGAGGGAATTATTATTGATACTATTGCAAAGTTAGAAGTTATGAATTCAATGATAGTTTAATATTCCAATTGTTTCATTCCTTTTTCTTTAACTTTAATTAGAGTTCACCCCTTTTTATATTTACACAACTTTATTCGTTTTAAATGGAACAAATAAGAAATTTCTGCATAATTGCACATATAGATCACGGTAAGTCCACTATTGCCGACAGGCTTCTGGAGAAAACCGGCGCTGTAACAGAACGTGAGGCTAAGGCTCAGGTATTAGATGATATGGATCTGGAAAGAGAACGTGGAATTACGATTAAATCCCATGCAATTCAGATGCATTATGATTCTCCTGTTGGAGAAAAATTTATTCTTAATTTAATCGATACCCCCGGTCATGTGGATTTTTCTTATGAGGTTTCGCGTTCACTTGCTGCCTGTGAAGGTGCTCTGCTGGTTGTTGATGCTACACAGGGAGTTGAAGCACAAACAATCAGCAATCTTTATTTTGCTATTGAAGCAGGGTTGGAAATTATTCCAGTTATTAATAAAATTGATTTACCCAGTGCTGAAGTCGAAATAGTTGCTCATCAGATAATTGATTTGATAGGTTGCAATGATGCAGATATTATCAAAGTAAGCGCAAAAGCCAACATTGGTATTGATGAGCTGCTGGAAGCAATAGTGAAAAGAATTCCACCACCAAAAGGCGATCCAAATGCACCGCTTCAAGCTTTAATATTTGATTCTATATTTGATTCATATCGCGGTGCAGTTGCTTACATAAGAATATTCAATGGAACAATTCACACAAATGATAAAATTAAATTCTTTGCTGCAGATAAAGTTATGGAAGCAGAAGAGATAGGTGTACTTGGTTTAAGAAAAGTTAATGTAGAAGAACTTTCAGCAGGAAATGTTGGCTACCTGATTGCTGGACTTAAAGACGTAAGGTATGCAAAGGTTGGTGATACAATAACACACGCAAAAAACGGATCCGATAAACCACTTCCCGGTTACAAAGAAGTTAAACCAATGGTCTACAGCGGTTTGTATCCAACAAATTCAGAAGATTATGAAGGTCTGCGTGATGCTCTTGAAAAATTTAAATTAAATGATTCGGCGTTAGTTTATCAACCAGAAACTTCTGCTGCGCTTGGATTTGGATTCAGATGTGGTTTTCTTGGCCTCTTACATATGGAAATAGTTCAGGAAAGACTTCACAGAGAATATGATCAAACGATTATAACTACACTTCCAAACGTGGAATACTATGTTTTTAACAAGAAGGGGGAGAAATTAGTTGTTGATAATCCTGCAGAAATGCCTTCTGTTGGTGATATCGAAAAAATTGAAGAGCCATATATTAAAGCACAAATAGTTTCGCCAAGCGAGTATGTTGGAAATATCATGAAACTGGCAATGGACAAGCGTGGCATCTATAAAAATACTACTTATATTGATCCAACAAGGGCTGACCTTGAATATGAATTTCCGCTTTCAGAAATCATTTTTGATTTTTACGATAAACTAAAATCAACTACACGTGGTTATGCTTCACTCGACTATGATTATTTAGGATACAGAGAATCTGATCTTGTTAAATTGGATATTTTGTTGAATAGTGATCCAGTTGATGCATTATCAATGATTGTTCATAGTGATAAAGCTTATGACTGGGGAAGGAAGATATGTACAAAATTAAAAGATCTTATTCCAAGACAAATGTTCGAAGTATCCATTCAGGCAGCAATTGGTTCTAAAGTAATTTCAAAATCAGTTGTGAAAGCTTTAAGAAAAAATGTGCTTGCTAAGTGTTATGGTGGGGATATTACAAGAAAAAGAAAATTACTTGAGAAACAGAAAGAAGGTAAAAAAAGGATGAAACAGGTTGGAAATGTTGAAATTCCACAGGAAGCCTTTCTTGCTGTTCTCCAAATTGAAGATTGAGGAAATTAAGAAGTGAAAAAGTTCGGAACTAAACTGTACAAATTCTTTAAAATACTTTTACTTGTTGCTCTAATAGCGTTGGTTATCAAAGCCTTCGCATTTGACGCATTCCGGATACCGAGTGCATCAATGGAGAATACACTACTTCCTGGTGATTTTATTTTTGTAAGCAAATTCGCTTATAAAATTTCAACACCACGAGAAATTCCGATTATTGATTATCCAATCCCCTATGTAAATTTATTTGAAACAGGTAAACCCCAGATTAATGATGTGATAATCTTTCAGTTTCCAAGAGGATTTGAAAGAGACCCACTCAGAGGAGATACAAAATATATAAAAAGAATTATTGCTGGTCCTCATGACACGCTTAAAATTTCTAATGGTGAGTATTTTGTAAACGCTAAAAAGCTAACTTTACCAGCAACATTTCTTAAACCAGACAAATTAGATAGAGGCGGCTGGGTAACGGAAGAAAATATTTATCCACCAGGAGAAAAATGGAACAAGAATAATTATGGTCCTATTGTTGTTCCAGCTAAAGGAGACACGATAAATATCAATCCGGAAAATTTTGAACGCTGGCAGTCCGTTATAGTTATGGATTATAAAGAAAGAGCTTTAATTAAAGAAGGTACAATTATCACGCTTGAAGGCACACCAATAAATAGTTATATACTCACTCAGGATTGTTATTTCGTTTTAGGAGATAATCCGCAAGTAAGTATGGATAGCCGTCAGTTCGGGTTTGTTACAGATGATATGATTATTGGAAAAGCACTACTAATTTATTGGTCCTACGATCCTCAAAAAGCTGCTCCTGGACCTTTAGGTTTTCTTTCTGCAATAAGATCGAACAGGCTATTCGAAATTATTAAGTAAAATGGTTTAAATTTTATGAAAAAAATATTATTCATTTTACTTTTATTATTCATCTCAACCAGCTTAGCTCAGAGTAAGTATTTCATTTATTTCGAGGATAAAGGGATAAAACCAACCGATAAACTTTTAAAGGAAGAAAATTTCTACAAAGCTGCAATTAATAATTTATCAGAAAAATGTATTGAACGAAGGATTAAAAATATGGGTGACGATGATATTGTAACTTACGAAGATGTTCCTATTAATAAAGAATATATTCGGATACTGGAAGAGGAGGGAATTAAAATTGAGAATAAATTGAATTGGTTTAATGCAGTTTCTGCCTACTTAACTAATTCTGAAAAGAATAAAATACTAAATCTATCTTTTATTGAAAAAATAGAACCTGTTAAAAAGTTCGTTTATAAAGATCTGGTTTATACTTCTTCAAATAATACTTTAAAGAGAACTTCAAAATCTTTCTTGTTTGATTATGGTCCTTCATTAGACCAACTTCAGCTTTCAGATATTCCTGCAGTTCAAGACAGAGGAATAACAGGTGTTGGTGTGCTACTTGGTCTTTTGGATACAGGTTTTAACTGGAAGCATCACGAATCGCTGGAAAACGCTGACGTAGTTGCAGAATATGATTTTGTATTTCATGATTCATCAACTGCAAATGATTCACTTGATGATCCTGCACAACATAATCATGGTACTTTGGATTTTTCAATTGTTGGTGGATTTAAGGAAGGTTCGTTGATTGGTTCAGCTTTTGGATCGGAATTTATTCTTGCAAAAACCGAAGATATCAGAAGTGAAAGACATATTGAAGAAGATAACTATGCTGCCGCACTTGAGTGGATGGAAAATTATGGTGTCGATGTAACTAGTAGTTCACTTGGTTACAGTACTTTTGATCCTCCAGAATTTTCATATACATATGCAGATATGGATGGAAAAACAACGATAGTTACCCGTGCTGCAGAACTTGCTTTCAGAAGGGGAGTTGTAACGGTAAATTCAGCCGGAAATGAAGGTGATAAACCCTGGCATTATATTACTGCTCCGGCAGATGGATTTAATACACTAGGCATCGGTGCAGTAAACAATAGTAATGAAGTTGCAAGCTTTAGCAGCAGAGGACCGACTTATGATGGAAGAATTAAACCCGATGTTGTTACACAGGGTGTAAGTGTTTACTGTGCAAACGCAGGTAACTATTCAGGTTATATTACAGCAAGTGGAACTTCAGTATCAGCACCAATCGCGAGTGGTGTAGCTGCATTGCTTTTATCTGCATCACCATATCTTAAAAATACTCAGATCCGAAATATTCTTTTGGAAACAGCAGGTAACAGTCATACACCAAATAATGACAAAGGTTATGGTTTAGTTTCTGCTGTAAGAGCAATTGAATTTCCGAACCTGAAAAAGACTGGAAACACTTCGTATTCAATTAATAAAATCTTTTTAGATGACGAGAATATAAATTCTCAAACAATGAGGATTCACTATTCAGTTGCCGGCGCAGATTACGTTGACCAACATATGACTTTTGACGGCAATTTGAGATTTTCTTTCGACTTACCATATTTCTTCAATAACGAATTGGTTGATTTTTATTTTACTTACGACGACAACAACAGAAATAGTTACAGGGAACCATTAAATAATAATTACAAATTTTATTATGGTTCGTTTGATATAAGCTTGAATCTTAATCCGGAAACAAGTTATGTTGATTATCAGGTGAGTGAACCCTATCCAAATCCATTTTATCCAATTCAAAATACCTTTACTTCTCTTTCAATTAAAACATCAGGAAATGAAAATCTGACAGTGAGAATAATCGATCCTTTAGGACAGCAAGTTTATTATTACAATACTATCACATCAGGTTATGATTTCAGATTTGACTGGTATGGTAAAAATGAAAGTGGTCTTGCGCTAGCCAGTGGGGCTTATTTCTTTTTAATTGATTTGAATGGTAAAAAATATAGTAGAAACCTGGTTTTAATAAGATAATCCAAGTCGTTTTTCTTAGTAATAACATTCAAATCTCAAAGATTTGTAACTTAGTATTGAGTACTTATCATACTTTCTTATATTTCCGATGTCCAGCTTAAAATTAATATTTGGATAAAATTATGAATAAAATTATAAATGATATTCAGCAAAATTATCTTTCTTCCTTCCGTAAAAAGCCTGATGAGCTGCTTGAAGAAATGGAAAAATATGCAAAGGAGAATAGTGTACCAATACTTGCATGGCAATCTGCAGATTTAGTTGAACAATTAGTATTGATGAAAAACCCGAAGCGCGTTCTTGAGATAGGGATGGCAATTGCTTATACAACAATTAGAATTGCACGTAATTTAAAAAATAAATCAGCCGTTCACACAATTGAAAAAAGTACTGACAATATTTCTATAGCAAAAGAATTCATTCAAAGATCAGAAGCTGCATCGAAAATAAAGATTCTTGAGGGAAATGCAATAAACATAATGCCACAGCTTAAGAAAAAATATGATCTAATATTTCTTGATGCTGATAAGGAAGATTACAAAAGACTTTTTGATTATTCACTTGTTCTTCTACGCCGTGGAGGAATTTTAGTTGTAGATAACTTACTCTGGCATGGCTTTGCAGCCGCATCCAAAGTTCCTAAGCAGTATAAGGAATCGACGAAACACATTCGTGAGTTCAACGAGTTATTTATGAACCAGCCCAACCTAAAATCTATAATTATTCCTATTGGAGATGGATTGGGAATTGGCGTTAAAAATTAATCGGATATTTCGGATGAACTCTAATTATTTTGATGAAAATTTTTTAAATGAGGTGGAAGAGTACACAAGCAATCCGCTTAATTGTAAAGAAGACTTAAAAACCATTATTGAGATTGTTAATGAAAGTGAGCAGGACAAACAATTTAATGATCTGGTTTTTACAGCTAAATATGTTCGCGGGCTGATGAGGGTACTTAATAATGCATCTGCAATTCCTGAAGTTACATCTCAAGAACAAATAAAGTCAGATTTAAATGAAAATATTAAAAAAGGGGTGACTATGTTAAAGGAAATAATTTCTTATACTACAAATGAACAGCAAGATTATTTCGAACAAACATACCTTTCACTCACTGCACAAAATTTTAGTAATCTTACTAAATTATTTTCTGATTTAGAAGCTGTAAAAAAATATTTGAATTATCAGAAAAGACTTTCCGAATAATTTAATTAAGGTTTCTTAAGCCAGCTTTCGAGTGCTTCCAACAAATGCTGCATTGCCGTAATTAACGGTTCATGCTGAGCTGTTTCAATCCCTTCAAGTATTTCGTTGTGAATTTCAACATAAGCCCTATTCAGTTGATTTACCAGTTGTCTCCCTCTTCTTGAAAGCATCACTCGCATGTTTCTTCTGTCGTTTGGATCTATTTCCCGATTTATGTATTCCTTTTCTACCAGACCATCAATAATTCTTGTTAGTCTGCTCGGGCTAAGATTCATACGCTCAGCTATGCTTTTGTTATTTACACTCTCATCAGTTCCAAACAATCTTAAACATCTGAATTCAGCTTGAGTCAGGTTATGGATAGTTGCGAGACGAACCTCCTTTTCCTGGCATTGCGCCAATAGATTGAACGTCAAATTTGCCAGGCGTTCTGCATTTTGATTTGTATCCATGGAAAATCCCATATTTTGTGAAGATGTGATTATTGTTTATGGCAAATATCAGTAATATTGATATTTGAATCAAGTCATGAGAATGAATTTTCTGCTAAGTATCTTCAAATGGAAAGGAATTTTAGCAATAAATAAGCTCAGTTAAAGGATTAATAATAGCTTTACTTTTACTTATTTCTCGCAATAGTTTTGCAATTTCATCAATTTCTTCAATATTTATAAGGCAAATCAACTTTACATCTTCTTCATAATTTGATTCTAAGATTTTCGAGTTTTTTC
>JARRKF010000007.1:0-8948 GCA_037388405.1 Ignavibacteriaceae bacterium
TATAGAAAAATCAGTAAACGCATTTATAAAAGAGTTTAAATTAGATACAAATCCCCCTGTGCAGTATAACGCTTTATATAAAATCTTAGTAGATAATTATAATTATAAGATAGATCATAAACGCTTAAATGATTTTGAAGAATTAAGAGAATTACGCGGATTACTTAAACCGGGCAAGCAGAGCAAATTATTTTTAAATCCTCGTCTTACAAATGCTCAAAAACTTTTTATTATAGGTAAAGAGCTTGCATATAATTATTTAGGAATAAAAAATCGTAGTGAAATACATTCAAGCTTAAAGCTTAATACATTCGATCATTTATTGAATAATTTTATTTCCGCATATTTTTCAACAGCTTTAATAATAAACAAAGATTACTTCATTATCGATATTAATAAATTATTTGAGCAGGAAAGGTGGGATGAAAATATCATACAAGAATTGATTGCAAAGTATGATGTTACACCCGAAATGTTTTTGCAAAGGATAGCAAATCTTTCAGGTAAAGTATGGGCACTAAAAAAATATTTCTTCTTAAGGTTTAATAGTGAACGCAATACTGATGTTTATGATCTTACAAAAGAAGTAAAACTAAATATCAAACAAAATCCCGGTGGTTATCAAACAAACGAACATTATTGCAGACGCTGGATTTCAATAGAAGTTTTAAAGGATCTAAAAGCTAAATTAAAAGGAAATGGCGATAATTATAAAATGAAAATTGGTATTCTGCATTCCAAATTTTATGATACAGAAGATGAATATCTCTCTATTTCAATTGCTCAAGAGAATGTTTTAAATAAGAATTTATTTACTAGTGTTTCGTTGGGTTTCTATATTGATGACCAGTTCAAAAATAAAATTAAGTTTTTAAATGATCCAGAAATACCATTTAGAATTGTTAATAATACTTGCGAAATGTGCAAAATAAGTGACTGCAAAGAAAGAATTTCAGAACCGCTAACACTCAGAAAAATTCAGAAATCAGAAAAAATAGAAACTGCTATAAAAAAGTTATAGTATCTAAATTCCTATGAATCCATTCCTTCAAATTCCTCTATCAATTTTCTTTCTTCATCAGGTATTGGTTTGGTAGTTTTAGTTTTATAATCGAAGTATACAAGTTTTGTAGTAGAAGTTGCAGCTTTTATCAATTTACTTCCTCTCTTGATAGCAAT
Source organism: Ignavibacteriaceae bacterium (assembly GCA_037388405.1). Taxonomy (GTDB): domain Bacteria; phylum Bacteroidota; class Ignavibacteria; order Ignavibacteriales; family Ignavibacteriaceae; genus IGN2. The sequence goes on from JARRKF010000007.1 coordinate 1,180, forward strand.
TATATGTTTTACATCTACGCTTTTATTTCCAATTCTTGATATCCTTGTATAGATCTCCAAATCATCACCAAGAACAATAGGATATAAATAGTCTATTTCAATCCTTCCAATAACAGCCTGATAATCAATGTCTCCTTCTTTCTTCTTTAAAAGATCATTAAAATATTTTATTCGAGCTTCTTCTAGATACGTCAAATAAGTTGCATTATTAACGTGCTTCATTGCATCAAGATCAGAAAATCTTATTTTGATCTTTGTAACGTGCTTAAAGTTTGTAATTTCTTCCAAAATGATTTTTTATAAATAATTATCCGCTATTTAAAGACCTCATCAAGAATATTTCCTGCATTCTCAATATCCGAATCATTCACATCAAGATGAGTAACCGCCCGGATTGAATCAATTGTTCCTGGAGTTAAAATTAATCCTTTCTCCTTACATATTTTTAAACCTTCTGAAGGTGACATCTTTAAAGGTTTGAATAATAGAATATTAGTCTGAACTGCTTCCATATTTATTTCAAGATTCGGATTCTCTTTAATTCTTTCGGCAAGATGTTTTGCTCTCCAGTGATCTTCCTTCAGTCTATCCCTGTTATGTTGAACTGCATACAAAGCTGCAGCTGCAAGAATTCCAACTTGTCGCATTCCTCCGCCCCACGCTTTACGAACACGATACGCTTCTTTAATAAATTCTTTGGAACCAGCAATTGCTGAACCAACCGGTGCTCCTAATCCTTTAGAGAAACAACATGAAACTGTATCAAAATGCTGAGCATAATCTTTTGGGGTTAAAATGGTTTCAACACAAGCGTTCCAGACTCTTGCCCCATCAAGGTGAAAATAAAGACTGTGTTTCTTTGCAAGATTTTTTAATGCAACTATATTTTCGATTGGCCAAATAGTACCGCCAGCTCTGTTGTGTGTATTTTCCACTTCGATGACTTTTGTACGGGGCATATGGTAAGCAGTTGTACGAATATATGGCTCAACTTGTGCTGGAGTTAGGATACCTAGTTTTCCATCAATTGGATAAAGTTGAATTCCACTAAGTCGAGCCGGAGACGAAGATTCATAATTAAAAATATGAGCTTCTCTATCACAAATAACTTCATCACCAGGATCAGTAAGAATATTCAGGCAAAGCTGGTTGCCCATTACTCCGCTGGGCACATAAAGTGCGGCTTCTTTACCTAACAAATCCGCGATGTATTCTTCAAGCTTATTTACAGTTGGATCTTCTTTAAAAACATCATCACCAACTTCTGCTTCAGCCATAGCTTTGCGCATTTCGGGTGAAGGTTTTGTTACTGTATCGCTTCTTAGGTCTATAAATTTCATTTTACTTCCAGAAGTCATCCTGAGCTTGTCGAAGGATAACTCAATTAATAAAAAATATAGTCACACTTCGACAAGCTCAGTGTGACAAAAAAATCACATTTTAAATTTTTTCTTCAACCAAATTAAAATATTCATTCCAAAAATCCAGAAAGAAAAAACAGAACATAACACAGGAACAATTAATGGATTCCTTGTATAAAAAGCTTTTTCGTCCTGCAAAGGAGCCTCACCGACTAAAGTTGTTTTTGTAAACAATTTCGTTTCAGTTAGAATTTCTCCTTTTGCATTGATAATGCAACTTATTCCACCATTAGCGCAACGAACGACTGATCTCCTGTTTTCAACGGCACGAAGTATTGCAAAATCTTTATGTTGATATGGACCACTTGAATTCCCATACCAGCTATCGTTTGTAACAACGGTAATTAATTCAGCACCTTTCTTAACAAAGGCAGAAACAAAAGCAGGATCAACAGATTCATAACAAATGATACCTCCAACTTTTATTGTATCTAATCTACTGTTAAATACTTTGAAGACTGTTGTATCTTTTCCCACATTCCAACCTGTTATACCAACCCCCCATTTAAAGATATCACCAAGAAATGAAAATTGATCTGAAAAAGGAACACTTTCTCCCAAAGGAACTAATTTCATCTTACCATATCTCTGGATTTTTCTGGTTCCCGGATTTAATCCTAATACAGCATTATAAGTTGCATAGTAAAATTTACCATGATTGGAATATTTAGCATCATCGGGAATCTTTTGACTACTTGAATAAAATATAATATCCGGCATACCAGTGAGTAATGAAACATCATTTCTATTTATAAAATTGAAAATTGAATCGTCAACAATTGGATACTCTCCACCAAAGGCATAAACAGGTAGTGCAGTTTCGGGCCACAAAATTAACTCTGCACCTTTACTAACACATTTCCTAGAAAGGTCAAGATATTGTTCTGTTGATTGATTAAGATTTCCATTCGACCATTTATTCCAGGGATCGATATTTGGTTGAACTAATCCGACTCTAATTTTTTTCTCAGATACTTTAAAGGATGAATTCCTATATACACCGTAAACCAAAAAACAAATAAAAATTATTGCAGCAACTGTAGCTGGGATATAATTAATTTTACTTTCTTTATTCCGGTCAAAAAAAGATTTATAGATTAGGATATTTACATAAGCTGAAACTAATGATAAACCAAAGGTTCCGATTATATCTGCACCTTGGATGAATAAATTAAATTTTGCCAAACCGTGTCCGAGAAACAGCCAGGGAAATCTCAGATCAGTTAATGTTAAAATATATTCCATTGTTACCCAAAAAATTGGGTACAACCACAACGCATCAAATTTGGGGAATACTTTTTTAACTAAATAGTACAGTGTTGATGGGATCATCATGACACAGGGATAAGTCAATAAAAGAGCTGCTCCAGCCATCATTAAAAATGGATCTGCTTCAGATGACCAACTTCCTACCCAGTAAATTGTAATTAAACTAAAAACAAATCCGAAAATAAATGTTGCTCTACTTATTGATGCAAGAGTTTGTCTTCTTTTTAATACTATAAAATAAGGTACGAGCCCGATAAAAATTAAGAGGGTAATTGGAAAAGGAAAAGGCGGAAAGGAAATTCCTAAAACTATTCCGCTTAATATTAAAAGCAGCCAATCAGTACTTCTTTGCTTTTTTTGTTCTGGTGTAACAGGTATCCGATATTTTGAAAATAACTTCAAATTGCTTTTTGTTTTTTCTTTAGTATAAAATTTCTGATTATTAAAAATAAAACTATCAAAATTGTAATAGCAATTACAATATTGCTATAAGTAGATAAATAATTATCTATTACCTTAACATGATCTCCAAAAATAATTCCGAGTAAAAGTATTATTGCATTCCACGCAAAAGCTGATATAGTGGCCAGCAAAACAGTCTTTTCAACTTTAAGATGACTTAACCCCGAAAAAAATGAAATTACAGATCGCGTACCGGGTAGGAATCTGTTTGCAAGAATAACCCAGTAACCATACTTTTCAAACCATGCTTCGACTTTGTCCACAGCATCAACTGGGATAAATTTTATTCTACCTGAATGAATTACTTTTCTGTCAACTGCAGAACCAACATAAAACAGAACCATAAATCCTATTATGCTGCCAAGCGTTGTAAAGATTAATGTAGGTATAAAATCAATAACTCCAGTTGAAACCATAGTTCCACCAACTAAAACGACAAGATCGCTTGGTGATGGCGGAAAAACATTTTCAATAAAGGAAGTAAAGAAAAGAAAAACATACATCCAGAAAGGAGATAATTGAGAAATGAAATCAATAATATTTTCAAACATTTTATTTTTTCAAAATGAGTACAGTTGCCATTACTGAAATGCCTTCTCCCCTTCCTACAAATCCTAGCTTTTCAGTTGTGGTTGCTTTAACCGAAACTCTCTCAGAACCGATATCTAGAATTTTTGAAATTTTCTCTTTCATTTTTTGAATGTAAGGAGAAATTTTGGGTTGTTGGAGCAGTACCACTGCGTCAATATTATTAATGAAATATCCACGATTTCGTACGAGTTCATTTGCTTTCTTAAGGAAGACTGTGCTGTCAGCATTTTTATATCGAGGATCATCATCGGGGAAATGAGTACCTATATCTCCAAGTGAAATTGAACCAAGAAGTGCATCGGTGATTGCATGTAAAAGTGCATCAGCATCGGAATGACCGGCTAAGCCTTTGTTGTGTTTAATTTCAATTCCACCGAGAATTAATTTCCTGTCTTCGGCAAAAGCGTGAACGTCAAATCCGATTCCGGTTCTTAAGTCTATAATCATTTTAAATAGTATTTATTTTTGATAAAATTATCTTTGCTCTAGTCTCTTTGTTTCACGCAAAGATCGCTGAGAATTCTCGCAGAGCCCGCAGTGTTATAAATTGTTGACAACTCTGTGTATTCCTTCCTTTAAAAGTTTTGAGTTAAAATTAATTAATAATCCTAGTTTAAGGTTCGATAATTTCAAGTAAGTTAGCAACTGAGCAAAATGAACCGGAGCAATTGCATCAATAGACTTGATTTCAATAATTACCAAATCTTCAACAAGTAAATCTAATTTATATCCTGTCTCTAATTTAACTGCTTTATAAATAAAGGGCATTGGAACCTGTCTTTCAACTTTCATCCCAGCCACTCTCAAATCAAATTGCAAAGCATGCTCATAAGCTGATTCTAATAAACCCGGACCAAGCTTTTTATGCAACTCAATTGAAATTCCAATTACTTTAGTTGCAATATCGTTTTCAATCATTTCTCTGCGTGCTTTGCGTGGTTTACTTTGCGCTCTCTGCGTGAACCGTTACTTTGCTTATTCAAAATTTTACCTCAAAATCTGTGAATTCATTTTTTGGTTCCTGCCAATCTACTTTAAGAGATTTTACTGAAGCGTGGATTGGTCCCACTTTTAATTTCTGTACCATTTCTTCCGCATTTGTCTTCTCACCTTCAATGACAGTGAGAACTTCTCCGGAATACAGGTTTTTCACAAAACCTTTCAGCTCAAGCTTCTGAGCTTCTCTCATAACAAAATACCTGAATCCGACCCCCTGTACTAATCCATTAACAACAATCTCAGCACGAACTTCCATTTAATTTTATCTTTTTCATTAGAAATGATTTAAAAAAGGGGCTTTGTTATAAACTTTGCCCACTTAAATTAGAGATTTTTTGTTTTAGGACAAAAAGATTCGGTCCCTAATCCTTCTTTGTATACCCAAAACTTTTAAGCAGATTTTCATCACTTCGCCATTTTTTTCTGACCTTCACTCTCAGTTCCAGAAAAACTTCTCGCTGTAGAAATTCTTCAATCGATTCTCTTGCAAATTGGCCAAGCTTTTTAATAGCAGTTCCACCTTTGCCAATAATAATTGCTTTCTGAGAATCTTTTTCGACAACAATTTCTGCACTGATGAAACCTTTCTTCTCTTCTCGTTCTTTAAAGTCAACGATTAAAACCTCACAACTGTAAGGTACTTCATCACGATAAAATTCAAGGATTTTTTCGCGAATAATTTCTGAAACAAAAAATCTTTCATTCTCATCTGTCACCTGATCATCAGGAAAAAGTTTCGGTCCTTCCGGGAGAAAACGGATTATTTCTTCTTTCACTCTTTGAACATTAAAATTGGCTGTTGCTGAAATCGGAATTACTTCTTCAAATATTTTTTGTGATTCAAAATTCTTAATTAGTTCGTTCACTTTTTCCTGTTGAATTAAGTCAACTTTGTTGAGAACGAGAAGTTTTGGTTTCATTGATTTTAAAATAAATTCCTTACAAAATTCTTGTGCAAATAAATTTTCAGCGTAAGGATCTTCTTTTACATCAATAATCATTATAATCACATCAGCATCATCAAGAGAAGTTTTAACATCTTCCATCATTTTTTCCTGAAGTAAATATGATGGCGAAAGTATTCCAGGCGTATCCAGAAAAATCATCTGATAATTTTCTTCGCTTAAAATTCCTCGAATTCTTTTTCTCGTTGTTTGCGGCTTTGAAGTAATTATAGAAAGTTTTTGTCCCAGCAAAGCATTTAATAATGTTGACTTGCCTGAGTTTGGCAAACCAAGTATTACAACGTAACCAGTCTTATTTTTAATTATCATTTAAATGAAAATTTTTTGTTAGCAAAGTTAATAATTAAAGCATGTTTTATAAATAACAAATATCAAAAACCAAATCTCAAATAATTATCAATGTTTAATTCTCAATTCTCAAAACAAACTTGGATATTGTTAACTAGGATTTATTTGTTATTTGAAAATTTAGATTTGTAATTAAGCAGGTTGAAGGAGTAAATTATAAGCTTTGCCCGTTGCCAAAATTAGTTTTCGCTCTTTTCTGCATTTCGAAGAAAAAATATCCTGAAATTATGATGATAATTGAAAAAATAGATCCGATTATTGATAAACCCTGACCAGTAAAAAGTTTTTCAATGAATTTTATCAATCCATCACTCAATGTTGTCAGTAATTGTACAACTGATCCAGAACCATCAATAGATGAAGGGGATGAAGAAATTACTGCTGAAATAGAATATCCAAAAATTACCAGACAAAGCAGTGTTATAAATGCTGCGATTGATACTATAAAATATTTCTGCTGTTTAGGCACAACATATCTGTTTGTTAATATACGCCGCATTAAAGTATTAGTAAAATCAGAGCTCAACTCATCTTCTTTTAAAGTATATAAGTTTTCGTGAACAAGCTTTAATGAATTAAATTTTCTTTGCAACTCTTCTGAAGTGCTGATTGCAGACTTAACCTGCTCATTTTCTTCCCTGCTCAGTTCTCCATCAAGGTATTTGTTCAATATTTCATTTGTAATCTTCATTAGATTAATTCCTCAGCCAGTTTACTTTTCAAAATTAAATCGCGTAAAACATTCCTCGAACGATGCAGCATTACTTTAACATTGGAAACACTTAATTGCATTACTTCACTAATTTCTTCAATTGTCATTTCATTCAAATAAAACATCGTTATTACTGCTGAATGTCTTTCGGGTAACTTATTAATTATCTCTCTAATAAATTCATTCAAGTTTTCAACTTCAATATCCGCAGGATTATAGTCACTTTCAAGATCAAAATGATCTTCTACTGAAGACATCTCAGTTTCAATTATTCGCTTTTTTGATGATAATTTTGTCAAAGCGGTATTATAAACAATTCTGTAAAACCAGGTTGAAAATTTTGCTTCGCCTTTGAAACTATTCAACGAATTATAAGCTTTCAAAAAACAATCTTGCAGAACTTCTTCAGCATCAAAATTATCTTTAAGCATCCTTTTTAACATTGAGAATGCTTTATTTTTATATCTATCAACTATAATTGAATAATCAGAATCGTTTCCTTTTCTAACAGAATCAATTATTTCCTGATCAGACAGGTTTCTCATTTTTAATTCTTAGACTAAAAAAATGTGAATAAAGTTACATAGAGTTTACTTGAATTGAAAAATATGATGTGATGTTAAGAAAAGCAATCATTATTAATAATTGCTGCATCTTCTACATGATTCATTTGTAACCTTTAATTGGTTCTCTATGTCTCAACCAATAGAAAAAGACAAAAAGAAATGAGAATAAAAATGGAAGGCACAATTGCTGTATTTATCCCGATAGTAATGTTTCTAATAATTGGATTAATTGCCGTCACATTAATCTTTTACCGATCCAAAGAAAGGCAGATGCTAATAGATAAAGGTCTTTCTGCAGAAGATATGAAAAAATTCTTTGAGCAGAAGAGAGACCCATACTGGCTAATGAAAGTTGGCATAATTTGCATCTTTTTTGGAATTGGACTTGGCATTGGTTTAATGTCAGGTGCAGAAGAAACACGTGAAGTAGTGACAC
>JARRKF010000008.1:0-8944 GCA_037388405.1 Ignavibacteriaceae bacterium
TTCTGCTTAGCTGTTTCAACATCCTTCGATTTCTTTATAGTCTGAATAACAGCATCAATATTATCGAGAGCAATAATATATCCTTCAAGGATGTGTGCACGTTTTTCTGCAGCATCAAGCTCAAATTTTGTTCTTCGAATTAATACTTCCATCCTATGATCGAGGAAGTGCTGAAGCGCTTCTTTTAAATTGAGAACCTTTGGAACCCCTTTTACAAGGGCTAGCATAATAACACCAAAGGTGGTTTGCATCTGTGTGTGAACAAAAAGCTGGTTGAGAACTATTGGTGGCTGAGCATCTCTTTTTAATTCTATTACTACCCTTAAGCCGTCACGGTCCGATTCGTCTCGGATGTTGCTTATATCATCAATTTTTCCGGAGCGAACAAGGTCTGCAATTTTCTCTATCAGGTTGGCCTTGTTTAACTGATATGGAAGCTCTGTAATAACAATGTGTTCTCTGCCATTTTTCTGTGTTTCGATATTTGCTTTTGCACGAACAATTATTCTCCCTCTTCCGGTAAGAAATGCTTCTTTAACTCCCGCATATCCATAGATTATTCCTGCAGTAGGAAAATCGGGAGCAATGATGTTCTTCATTAATTTTTCTATGGTGATGTTGGGGTTTTTTATCAGCGCTGTCAATCCATCAACAACTTCGCCCAGGTTGTGCGGAGGAATGTTTGTTGCCATTCCTACAGCAATACCACTTGAACCATTGATTAATAAATTTGGCAGGTATGATGGTAAGACAGTCGGTTCCTGAAGAGAGTCATCGAAGTTAGGAATAAAATCCACTGTGTTTTTATCCAGGTCTCGAAGCATTTCATCAGCTATTCTAGCAAGACGTGCTTCAGTATATCTCATTGCTGCAGGAGAATCACCATCTACTGAACCAAAATTTCCTTGTCCGTCAATTAGGGGATAGCGTAAAGAAAAATCCTGCACCATTCTTACCATGGTATCATAAACAGCCGTATCGCCGTGGGGATGATATTTACCCAAAACTTCTCCGACGATTCTTGCGGATTTTTTATACGGTTTGTTATGAAACATTCCCAGCTCGTGCATGCCGTAAAGCACTCTGCGATGTACTGGTTTCAGTCCATCCCTAACATCTGGTAATGCACGTGCTACTATAACTGACATTGCGTAGTCTATGTAAGAGGATTTCATTTCCTCTTCAAGTGTAACGGGTACTATTTTTTCAAATATTGTTGCCATCTTCTAAAAATATTTTTTGTTTTTAAATGTCCAGGTTAGCATACTTTGCGTGCTTTTCAATAAAATCTTTTCTGGGTTCTACTTCGTCACCCATAAGAGTTTCAAATATTTTATCTGCACTTGCAGCACTTTCCAGTGTAACCTGAAGGATTGTTCTAGTTTCAGGATTCATTGTCGTTTCCCAAAGTTGTTCGGGATTCATTTCTCCCAATCCTTTATATCTTGATATAACCACCCCCCTTATACTTTTTTCTTCTGTAACGCTTTCATCTTCCTCTACTGGTTCTTCCGCTTTCTTTTTCTCCTTTCCATCAACTTTCAATCTTTTTAGTATTTGGTCTCGTTCGTTTTCATCATAAGCATAAAATTCTTCTTTCCCTTTCTTTATCTTATACAGCGGAGGTTGTGCAATGTATACTTTTCCTGAAGTGATAAGATCTTTCATATGCCGGTATAGAAACGTTAACAATAGTGTTCTAATGTGGCTTCCATCAACATCAGCATCTGTCATTAAAATAACTTTACCATAACGGGATTGAGAATGGTCGAATTCTGCACCAAGCCCTGCGCCTATTGCAGAAATGATTGCTCTTATTTCATTATTCTCCAAAATCTTGGTCATCTTAGCTTTTTCTACATTTAAAATCTTTCCTCTTAAAGGAAGGATAGCCTGGAACTTTCTGTCACGTCCTTGTTTAGCAGAACCTCCTGCAGAATCTCCCTCTACAATATAAATTTCACAGTGTTCCGGATCTGTAATACTGCAATCTGCTAGCTTGCCGGGCAAGTTCATATTGTCCAGAGCATTTTTTCTTCTTGCAAGGTCGCGTGCTTTTCTGGCGGCTTCTCTGGCTTCTGCTGCGCGCATACATTTTTCTATTATTTTTTTACCGACCGAAGGATTAACTTCAAGAAATTCTGATAGTTTTTCACCAACTAAAGTTTCAACGGCCGATTTTGTTTCGCTGTTCCCTAGCTTTGTTTTAGTCTGTCCTTCAAACTGTGGTTCAGCAACCTTCACTGATATTACCCCGGTCAATCCCTCTCTAAAATCATCCCCCGATAAAGTAATTTTTCCTTCTTTTATTAAATTATTTTTATACGCATAGTTGTTAAGCGTTCTGGTAAGAGCTGTTTTAAATCCAACCAGATGTGTTCCGCCTTCGTGTGTATTAATGTTATTAACATAAGAAAATATATTCTCTGCGTAGCTGTCTGTATACTGGAAAGCTAACTCTATCGGTGTATTATCTTTTTCACCTTCTATATAAATTGTTTTATGAAGAGCTTGTCTTGAGGCATCAAGATATTTAACAAACTCTATTAGTCCCCCTTTAAAGTGAAAGGTTTCTTCTTCTCCACCATTTCTTTCATCTTTAATTTTTATGGTGATGGTTTTGTTAAGGTATGCAAGCTCACGCATTCTCTCTGCAAGAATGTCAAATCGGAATTCTGTTGCTTTAAAGATTTCAGGATCCGGCATGAAGGTGGTGCTAGTTCCACTTTCACCTCTTTTCGCTTTACCAATTTCTTTAACCGGTTTTACCGGAATTCCTCTTTTATATTCCTGAAAATATATTTTGCCGTCTCTCTTAACTTCTACTTTAAGCCATTCCGATAACGCTTTTACAACTGAAACACCAACACCATGCAAACCGCCTGATACTTTATACGATGATTTATCGAATTTGCCTCCAGCATGTAATACCGTCATAACCACTTCCAGTGCAGACCGTTTTTCAACCGGGTGCAAATCTACCGGAATTCCCCGTCCGTTATCTGTCACTGAAACCGATCCGTCTTTATTAATTTGAACCTCTATTTTATCACAATAGCCTGCCAGTGATTCATCTATGCTATTATCGACAACCTCATTAACGAGATGATGTAAACCACGGCTGCTGACGTCACCAATGTACATTGCCGGTCTTTTCCGGACTGCTTCCAAACCTTTAAGTACATTTATATTTTTTGCACTGTATTCAGATTGCGTTTTTACTTTTGCCATATATTATCCGATGAACTTTATTTGATTAATTCTTTGTTCATTAAAAAATTGATTTATTTTTTCTATCATTTCAGCCTCTTTAAATTTCAACTCGCTTCTCCAAGCTGGATTTTCAATTTTCAGCTTTAATATTTTATTTTCACTTGACAGAGGGACTGCAACCATTTCAAGGTTGGGAAAAATCTGATAGAATTTTACAACAACATCTGAAGAATCAACTAATTCACGAAGTGCATGTAAAGATTTTTCTCTCTCAAAAACTTCCTTTAAACTTCTAAAGCTGCTATTCATATAAAACTTTGCTATCCGTTGTTAATCTGATAACTTTGTCCTTTACCCCGGTTTTCAAAAAAGTAAAATTACCAAAATCTGTAAGGGTAATAAATGCCTGACCAACGTTTGAAAGATAATTACTAATCGACTTAGCTCTTTGTGCATCAAGTTCTCCAAATACATCATCTAAAAGGAAGAGTGGGTTATTGTCAGCTCTGTCATTTAGGTAAAAATATTCTGCAAATCTAAGTATGGTTTGAAATGTCTTATGCTGTCCCTGAGAGCCATAACTTTTTAAATTCATTCCATTTATCTCAAAGATAAAATCGTCCCTGTGTGGCCCGACAAGATTTTGAAGTCTTCTTAGTTCGTCTTCTTTCCGTCGATCAAGTAGTAATAAGAATCTCTCTTTTATATCTTCCGCCTTAGCACCTTCAAGGTAATAGTAATTTATATCTGGCAGCTCTTTATCAACAAGTATCTTTTCGTAAGAATCTCTAATATAAACTGTGAACTCTTCTATAAAAGCCTTTCGATGATTTATTATTTCTGTTCCTGTTAGCACAAGTTTTTCATTCCAGGCCTCTAATTCCCGTTCTTCTGTATAACCATTTTCCTTCATTCTATAAAGAAGATTGGAACGCTGCTTAAGCACTCTGTTATATTCAAGTAAAATGTTTAAGTATGTTTTGCTTGCTTGAGATATTACTGAATCAATAAACTTTCTTCTCTCTGCCGGATATCCCTGGGTAATCGAATGATCGGATGGTGAAAGAAGAACTACAGGAAACTTTCCTATAACATCTGAAAATTTATGTATTTGTTTGCCGCTCAATAAAAATGATTTTCTATTTTCCTCTAACGAGTAATTCATATGAACGTCGTCATTTGTTCTGCTAACGAAATCTCCTTTTAAATTAAAGCCTGCTTCTCCTATTTTAACAACCTCTGTATCAGAGGTGGTGATACAACTTTTAGTTGTACATAAATAGTAAATAGCTTCCAGAATTGTGGTTTTTCCGACGCCGTTTCCACCGACTATGTAATTTAAATTTTCTGCAAACTCTAAGTATGTATCGGTGTGTTTCCTAAAGTTTTTAAGGCCTAATGAGGATAGGAACATTTCAAGTATTTAGTCGAACCGGCATAAGAAGAAGCATCAAATCTTCTCCTTCCTGTTTTTTCCATGGCTCAATTATACATGCCTTGGTAGGAGAGTGAAGTTTGAAAATTAATTCTTCTTCTTCTACATGCGTTAAAATATCGCTTACATATTGCGTGTTAAATCCTATATCCATTTTATCACCGTTGTATTCGCAGGGTATATTTTCAACAGCGTTAGATCCCAAATCAATGTCTTCTGCTGAAATAACAACCATATTTTTTTCAAGAGAGAATTTAACCTGCTTTGAACCGGCTGAAGAGAACAGTAACATTCTTTTTATAGTAGAATGAAGACTATGTCTGTTTATTTTCAAAATGTTTTCGTTCTCAAGAGGTATTACACTGCTGTATGCAGGATATTTCTCTGCTATAAGTCTTGAACTAAACTCTAGATCACCAATAAAAAATGATATATGAGATTTACCAAGATAAACTTTAACATCTGTTTCACCTAAGAGTTTTGAAAGAACAGATATTGCTCTTTCAGGTACTATATACTGCTCTTCTGTTCCTGATTTAAAATTCTTGTAAATTAATCTAACTAACCTGTGACCATCCGTCGCAACAAATTTTAAGCCCTCCGGTGTAAATTCCAATAATGTTCCCGTCATTGCTGGTCTCATATCCTCTTTGCTCATCGCAAAAGAAGTTTTATCCACTGCCTTTTTTAGATCTTTACCATTTATTGTTATTTCTTTAACCTTTGAAACAGCTGGAGTTTCCGGAAAATCTTCTGCGGATGAAAATCCGATATTGTACACTCCATTTTCTGTTGAAAGTTTAAGTTTAGAATTTCCGTCTACACTAAAATTAATCTGGACATCATCCATCGATCTTATTACATCGTAAATTAAACGAGCAGGAACAACTAAACTTATATTTTCATTTGATGTTACATTAACAGATGATTTAAGAGATATTTCTAAATCCGTTCCGTAAACTGTGAGAAGTCCTCCATTAATTTCAAACAAAAAATTCTCCAATATGGGCATTGGAGTTCTTGTTGGAACCGCAGGAATTATCTTGGAAAGAAGCTTTTCCAGTATCTTACTATTTACTTTGAAGTCCATTAATTAGTCTCCTATTAAAGCATAGAAAAATACTAAAAAAGGGAAGGAATAACAACGATTTTTAGAATAGAAAGGGGTATGTTTAACTGCTAATATTAAACATACCCCGGAATTTTTTAGAATTGTATTTACGGATTTTCTATGGTCCTATAGGATTAACAATTTCATTTGCAGTCAAATCATCGGAAGATGAAATACTTGCATAAATGTAGTATATGCTTGACTCATCAAAAACACTTGAGTATATAACCAAAATTTTTGTTCCTGCTTTTATTGTAAATGTTCCTGAAAGATTGTCTGATGCTTCAGAAGAAGTAGCACCAGTTGGAACATCATATACGGTTTCATAAGTATACTCGCCTCTGTCTATCTTAGTCAGTTTTACAGTGTTTCCAGCAGGTACATCTATACTCTGCGCCCTAAAATTTACAGTAACTCCATAATCAGCATTATTTTGGAATGTAATGCTGTTTTCAGTTGCAACATCACAGCTCACAAGAGTTAATGATATTAATAAAAAAGAAAGATATAGAAATATCTGTTTCATATTAATTCTCTTATTTAATGATTTAATCATTTTTTGTTTGGATAAGTAAACAAAAAATAGACCAAAAAAGGATATAAACCAATTCTGAAATATCATCAATTATGCTACTAAAAGTCTAAATATTAACGTTTATAATATTAATTAATGTCTTTTTTAAATAAAATAATAGTAATTATTACCATGTTAGTATGTTAATAATACAGCAACATATATATTTTTAACAAGTTATAATTTAAGGCCAGTTACATGCAATGTGGATAAAATATTAGTAACGGGAAGTTTATTTTAGCAAAGTTGATAACCCTTGATTACTCACAAATTAATCAAAACATATTAACGACTTTTCAACATTCTGTATGAGGTGGATTTTCAATTATTTCATAACTAAGAAGAAAGTTCTATTTTCTCTTTAAGCTCATCAATAATTCTTCCGAATGACTCATCCTTGGATTTATATTCTTCGATTGCATTGTATGCGTGAATTACAGTTGAATGGTCTCTTCCTCCAAAGTGTAAGCCAATAGTCTTAAGGGATGAAAGTGTTAATTCTTTAGAGAGGTACATTGCCAACTGTCTTGCAAGCACTATTTCTTTTTTTCTGGTCTTATCCCTTATTTTATTTTCTGCAACACCAAGGTGCTCACATACGACTTTTGTAATTGTTTCGATAGTAATATTTGTTGTTTTACGTTCAGTTGCAATTTCTTTAACTGTCTTTTTAACAAGCTCAAAAGTTATTTCTTTAGAATTTAAAGAGACAGTAGCCAGTAACTTTATAAGACATCCCTCCAGCTCGCGGATATTAGAAGTTATATTAGTAGCTATATATTCCAATATCTCATTCGAAACAACCATACCGTATGTTTCTGCTTTCCGCTTTAAAATTGCTATCCTCGTCTCCAGTTCTGGCGGTTGGATGTCAGCAGTAAGTCCCCACTGAAATCTTGATATTAATCTTTCGTCCAAACCTTTCAAATCTTTTGGAGGTTTATCGCTGGATAAAATTATCTGTTTTTTCGATTGATGAAGAGTATTAAAAATATGGAAAAAGAGATCCTGCGTTTTTTCCTTTCCTATCAGAAATTGGATATCATCAATAATCAAAACATCCATGCTTCTGTAAAAGTTTGAGAATTCGTTGACACGGTTAGACTGTATCGACTCGACAAACTCAACTGTGAAAATATCTGAGGATAAGTAAATAACTTTTTTCTCGGGAAAATTTTTTACAATCTGATTTCCGATTGCCTGTATTAAATGTGTTTTGCCTAATCCCACACCGCCGTAAAGAAATAAAGGGTTAAAAGAAGTTCCTCCGGGATTATCACTAATAGCACCGGCTGCTGCGCGCGCAAGCTGATTTCCTTCTCCTTTAATAAAATTGTCAAATGTATATCTTGTATTCAGGTTCGATTCAAAACTATGTCTTACTTTTGGCTTATCGGACTGATTAGAAGAGGGTAATGTTGTAGCAGATGAATTATTATTTTCTTTTGAGGTGGATTTTTCTTCTGCGATAACATAAGTTAGTTTTGCATCTTTACCTAAAACTTCTGTAATTGTTCTATTAATTACAGCATTAAAGTGTTCATCAATCCATTCCCAGAAAAACTGACTTGGAATCTGAACCTTCAAGGTCATATCGTTTAACTCAATGGGCTTTATAGGTAAAAACCAGGTATTATACGTCATCATAGAAACGTTTTCTTTAATCTTGAGAAGACAGGCTTTCCAAGCAATAGCTGGATCTGTGGTTTTTATTTCTTCAGAAATTTCCAATTCTTCCATTTAACTTATCCACAGGTTATAAAAGTAGAAAAATCATTTATAGATCTTATTAACAAGCGATTATTAGTTAGCAGTAAAAATTACCAACAACTTATCAACATCAAATGATACGTCGTAAAGGGTTAAAGACAAAGCGGTTGTGGCTTTTGTCGACAAAATTCCACACAAAACTCTTATGATTTATAAGCATAGGCAGATGATTTTTAATGTGGAACGTTTTCACAATAAACAGAAACTAACAAGTTATCAACACTCTATTTGTTAACCCTCACATACAAAAAAATAATACTTAGTTACGTTGATAGCAAATTAATTTTTGCAATAATATTGTAATTATTTGTTAATAAATCACTTAAAAATATAGTTTTTGATAATTGCCTCTTAAAGGTTTATTTTTGTTCTCTTTTTTAATGAAAATGGAGCAGAAAAATGAAAAGAACGTATCAGCCGAGCAATAGAAAAAGAAAAAACAAACATGGTTTTAGAGAAAGAATGAAAACTAAAAACGGCAGAACAGTTTTATCTAGAAGACGTGCGAAGGGCAGGAAAAAACTAACTGTTAGTGACGAATAAAAACTTTAAAGATAGATGTTGATAAATTGCTTGAACGAATCAAAAGCAGAGAAACCATAGGAAAAGTTTATAGTTTCGGCAAAACAATAATTTCATCGGACAAAAGAGTAAAAGCCATCTATTATATAGAGAATAATCCAGTTCAGCCAACAATAAGTTATGCTGTTACGATTTCATCAAAATCAGGGAACAGTGTTTGGAGAAACAGATTTAAAAGATTGATTAGAGAGTCAGTGTTTTTTGAGTATGAAATTATAAATGAAGTAATTTTGAGTTTGAAGCTAAACGTTGAAATAGT
>JARRKF010000008.1:9047-15708 GCA_037388405.1 Ignavibacteriaceae bacterium
TAAACTTAAAAAACAAGTGTCCTTAATTAAAGAGAATTATTAAAAACAGTTAAAGCAAACTAAAACTAAAAGTTTTAAGATGAGAACGAATGGATAGGAACACAACAATAGCATTTATACTTATTGGTGCAATATTGGTTCTTTGGTTGTATCTGAACACACCGGAACAGAAAAAGGAAACTGCCAAGCCCCAGGACACAACCCAGGCTTTAGAACACCGAAAACAAGACTCCTTAAATGTTATTAAAGAAGAAAAGAAGCAGGAAAAGATTGAGAAAGAGAAACCAACAGAAGCATCTTTGGGAATTTTTTCAGAAGACGTGGCGGATACCGGAAGAATAATTACCATTGAAACAGATCTTGCTATTTATGAGTTGTCTACAAAAGGAGGAAATTTTCATAAGGTTTTTCTAAAGAAATTTAACAATTGGTATTCGTTGGGAGAGAATAGGGATAAAAATTATTATAAAAATTCAATCCAGCTCATTAACTATTCCGCAGGCAATGCATATAATATAGCTTTTGTTAGTGCGGAGGGGAAAGCTATAAATACCAAAGACCTTCGATTCGAAGCCCCGGAGAAAAGCAACTATAAAATTACAAATGAAGATTCTCTTGAAATCACTTTTACACTAAAGTTAGATCAATCAAGATCAATAATTAAGAAATATATGTTTAAAGCTCAGGCTTATTTAATAGGAAGCGACATTGAGTTTAACGGATTTAATAATTTAATAGCCGATAACACTTACGACATTACGTGGGGATCGGGAATCAGATTTGTTGAAGAAAACAGTAGCAACGAAGCCAACTATTCCAATGCCGACATTTATTATGGAGATGAAAAGGTCGTTGTTGATGCACCAGGTGATGGGGAAAAAATCAGCAAAGAGTTTAACGGGAGAGTTGATTGGTTAGCTGTAAGAAATAAATATTTTGCTGTCGTAATGATTCCAGCCGATCCCGGCGAGGTTGATGGAGCCAATATAGAGGGGCAAACTTTTCCAACAAACAATTACGGTAAGTATGAGCTTTATAGCACTAGATTTGAGGTTCCTTTTAAGGGTTTAAAATATGAGAAAAAATCGTTCTCGCTTTATATTGGACCAATTGATTACGATAGGTTAAAAGCAATTAGTCATAAGCTCACGTCGCTAGTAGACTTTGGATCTTTTTTTGGACTAAAGTTTATAGTAAGACCGATTGCAGAATATCTTTTATTACCACTGTTTAATTTTATTCATCTTTTTATTCCTAACTACGGGTTTGTAATTATAGTTTTCTCATTAATAATCAAGATAGTTGTATATCCTCTAACGAAGAAGAGCTACCAATCAATGAAGAAAATGCAGCTTCTTCAGCCCAAGATCACGGAAATTAAAGAGAAATTTAAAGATGATCAGCAGAGAGTAAGTAAGGAAACGATGAAACTTTACCAGACCTATGGTATAAATCCTGCTGGCGGTTGTTTCCCAATGTTGCTTCAGATGCCGATTTTTATAGCGCTTTGGGGTTTATTGCAGGCAGCAATTGATCTTCGTCAGCAGCCGTTTATTTTGTGGATAAAAGACTTATCAGCTCCAGATGTGATATTTAATCTCGGCACCAAATTACCCATTGTTGGAATACAGGAAATAAGTGGGCTGGCTTTGCTTATGGGAATAACAACATTTGTTCAGCAGAAAATGACAGTTAAAGATCCGAAGCAACAAGCGCTTGTTTATATGATGCCCATAATGCTCACAATACTTTTTATGACGTTTCCTTCAGGGTTAAACCTTTATTACTTTATGTTTAACGTTTTTTCTATTGGACAGCAGTATTATATTAATCACAAGCAAAGCGATATTGAACTCGTGCCAATCGATCCTTCTAAACAAAAGAAAGGTTTTATGCAAAGACTTATGGATCAAGCTGAACAGCAGGCCAAACAACAACATAAGGGTCGAAAATAACGGGACCAGAATTAATTCCGTTTCAATCACATCTTCTTTAATAACCTTTTCTTAATTTTGAAGCGTGAACTTATTTAATAAAATATTGCTTACCTTACTCCTATTGCTTCCCGCACATATCTTCTCACAAGAAGCCCTACAAATTTTACTAAAAACAAGGACCACAAAACTTCCCTATGGTTTAGAAGAAAAAGTTCCTGTGGCTGAGCCGGTTGTGGGACTGGCATTAAGCGGTGGAGGCGCCCGTGGACTTTCTCAGATAGGAGTTATTAAAGCACTGGAAGAAGAAGGGATTCAAATAAATGCTATTGCCGGAACCAGCATAGGCAGTATTATTGGCGGGACGTATGCAGCAGGTTATACAGTTCATGATATGGATTCCACAGTTATTAATACCGACTGGGACAGACTTCTTTCGCTAAATAATTCTTCCGAAAGAAGAGAGCTCTTTATTGATCAAAAAATTAGCGAAGATCGTTCTCTACTTACTCTTAGACTAAATGGCTTTAGCCCGATTTTACCAACTTCTTTTAATGAAGGACTTAGGCTTTCCAATTACTTAACCATGTTGTGTTTGAGTGCTCCTGTTAGTCCGGAAAAAAACTTTGATAGTTTATACATAAAGTATAGAGCCGTATGTACAAATCTGGTTAGTGGCAGTGAAGTGGTTTTAAATTCCGGATCACTGGCAAGAGCAATGAGAGCAAGCTCAAGCGTTACATTTCTTCTTTCTCCTGTGAATGTTGATTCTTTAACACTTGTTGATGGCGGATTAGTTTCCAATATTCCGGTCGATGTTGTTTCCTCCATGGGGTCGGATTATATAATTGCAGTTAATACAATCAGTAAATTGCATGATAAAGAAGAACTTGAACTACCATGGAATATTGCAGATCAAACTGTAAGTATCCCAATGAAGAAACTTGAACAAATTGAACTTGCCAAAGCTGATTTTCTCTTGGAGCCGGCTATTAAGAAGTGGTCATCAACAGACTTTAATAGAATAGACTCCTTAATACTCACTGCCTATAATTACACAAAACCGTTTACTCCAATCATTAAAAAACAGCTTGACTCTCTGATATTAAAAAAATCAAAAATAGAAAAATTTTGGTTGCAACATATATCCTATCCAAAGAATTGCGATGAAAGTTTCTTTAAATATTTAAATAAATACCACAACAAAGATTCTACATCGAGCTTAGAGATATACCTGGACATGGTAAAGATTTATAAAACAGGAAAGTATGATTCTTTAAGTGTTGTGATAGAAAAAGACGGGGACTCAACACAGATAAGATTTTTATATACGAACAAGCCGGTTATTAATGATGTAGAAGTTTTGATGGATATTCCCGCAGATACCAGCCAGATTAATTTTTTTATCAGTTCTCTAAAAGATAAACCTTTTGATGGAAGAACAATTTTTAACGAAGCCAGAAACCTGATAAGTCATTATAAGAAAAAAGGGTTTATCTTATTCACGCTTCAACATTACAGCTTTGATAAAGAAACAGGAAAACTAACACTGGAATTTAACGAAGGAACCATTTCCCAAATCTATATTAATAGTGAAACGAGCAAAACAGTAATAAACAGAGAGTTTAATATAAAACCCGGAGATAGGATTCTTTACTCTGAACTTGATGAAGGATTGCAGAATCTGAGAGCAACCGGACTTTTTGAAGACATCTTTTTACAAGTTAAACGCCAGTCAAACCAAACAGTAGTTGACTTAAAAGTTAAAGAAAGAATATCAAGCTTGTTAAAGCTCGGTTTTCTTGTTGATAACACATACAACGCACAGCTTGGTATAGACCTTCGTGATATTAATCTGTTGGGAAGCGGGACAGAGCTTGGTCTTTTTCTCTTTGGCGGAACAAAAAACAGGGCATATATTTTAGAGCACATAGCTTACAGAGTGCTTGATACCTATTTCACCTACAAAATGAATGTGTTTTATAAATTCAACGACATTAATGTTTACAAAAGGACTCTGTCTGAAACTGGAAACACATTCACCATTTCTAATTTGGGACGTTATAGGCAAGTGTTTTATGGAGCATCTCTTTCTCTGGGCACACAACTGGAAAAGTTTGGAAAACTTATTTTTACAGGAAAGTATCAATATGACCAGGTTATAAATAAGGAAGGAAACGTTGCCGAGCCATACAAAACCAAAATTGTTGGTTTGAGAATTAGTGCAACCGTAGACAACCAAAACAAATATCCGTTTCCGGAAGACGGCATATACTTCAGCGGTTTTTATGAAACTGCGCAGAGCTTTTTAGGTGGGGGTAAAGGATATCTTCAGGCATTTGCAGACTTGAAATATTATTACAAGCTCGCTTCTCATCACATTATCTCTCCAAGAATGCAAATCGGTTTTGGTGATAAGACATTACCCTTAAGCGAACAGTTTACTTTAGGGGGACTATATTCTTTCTTTGGTGCGTACGAAAATGAGTTCAGGGGCAGGCAGATTTTTCTTACTTCTCTCATGTATCAATATAAATTGCCGTTTAAAATATTTTTTGATACTTATACTTGGTTCCGTTATGACCTTGGCTCAACCTGGAACGTTCAGGAACAGATAAAATTTAAAGATCTGCGGCATGGAATCGGAGGAGCAATTTCCTTTGATACACCAATCGGACCGGCAGACTTTTCTATTGGAAGGAGTTTTATTATCAGTCAGGGTTTAAAGGAAAATTCTTTCGTTTGGGGAGAAATTCTTTTTTATTTTTCTATCGGTCACGCAATTACTTTTTAGTTAGTTTAAGATTATTAGAGACAAAAATGTACTGGTTTCTTAGGATCAGTTGTTGAAAAAATCAACTTTTCCTGTATCAACATTGTAGATTCCTCCAACCATTCCAATCTTTCCAGAAGCGATAAGTTCAGATATAATATTGCTTTTATTCTTAATCTCATCCATGGTTAAAATCACGTTTAGCTTTGTTACATTAAAAACAAAGTTTGAGTTTGATCCATCTCTTCTATCTTTTGTTTCAGTTTCTTTGTTGATAACAGGTTCAATCTTTTTCAAAAGAGATGTTAAGCTACCCAGAATAACATTATTGCAGGCAGCAGTAATTGCCCCACATTTTGTATGACCAAGAACAACAATCACTTTTGAACCAGCAATTTTTGTAGCAAATTCAAGACTTCCTAAAATATCTTCGTTAAGTATATTACCAGCAATTCTAAGACTGAAAATGTCTCCCAGTCCCTGATCAAAAATTAGCTCTGCTGAGGTACGAGAATCCATGCAACTTAAAATTGCAGCGAAAGGATATTGTCCATCAGAAGTATCGTTAACTTGCTTCAGCAAATTACGGTGTTCTTTGAGATTGTTAACAAATCGTTCATTTCCCGCCTTTAAAACTTCAATAGCTTCTTTCGGGGTTAATTTGTCTTGCAGTTCTTTTGTTAAAGTTCTCATTATTTATAAATAGAAGAAAAAGTCCAGAAATTTTTAGATAAAAGGCCACGGTTAATAATTATTGGGACAGCTTCTCTTTTGCAAGCTTGTATAGCTCTAAATATTTTTCAGCAGATTGTTTCCAGCTGAAATCCTGCTTCATACCATTTAACTGAATTTTTTTCCAGATATCTTTTTGCTTGAAAGTGTTAACCGCCCGCTCAACAGATTTGTATAATGCATATCCTGAATAATCATAAAACGAAAAACCGTTTCCATTATCAAAACCGTAATGATTTTCTTCATCCCAGTCCTTCACAGTATCAGCCAGTCCGCCGGTTTTCCTGACAATAGGGATTGTCCCGTATTTCAAACTGTATATTTGGTTTAAGCCACAGGGCTCATAATGCGAAGGCATAAGAAACATATCCGTGCCGGCCTCTATCAAATGTGACAGCTCATTATTGTATCCGATGTAGACACCAACCTTTTCTGGAAGCTGAATTGAAAGTTGACGAAACAAATTTTCAAAACGAGTCTCTCCGCTCCCAAGTATAATCCATTGCGCATCTAAATTCATTAAATCAGGTATAGCATCCTCAAAAATATCAAAACCTTTTTGTATAACCATTCGCGAAACAATTCCGATTAAAGGAATATTTTTATTGAAGGGTATATCAAAATGATCAAGCAGAAATTTTTTGTTCTGCAGCTTGCCGCTTAGTTCGTCAGCAGAGTATCGATAGGGAAGATGAATATCTGTTTTTGGATCCCAAACACTATAGTCTACACCATTAAGTATGCCGAACAGATCTTCTTTTCGTAAATTCAAAATGTCTTCTAAACCCGCACCTAATTCAGGCGTTAAAATTTCATGTGAGTAAGTATTACTCACAGTATTAATTATATCTGATAACGCAATACCTGCTCTCATAAAAGAAATGCCGCCATCTTGCTCAACCGGACCACCGGGATAAAAATATTTACCATCTATTTCAGCACTAGAAAGCGCAGAACTGGAAAATCTTCCCTGGTACCCGATGTTATGAATTGTAAAAAGCGTGGCGGTTTTATCAAAGAACCTATCCCAACTATAGTTATCCTTTAGGAACAACGGAATTAATCCGGTTTGCCAATCATTGCAGTGAATTACATCGGGGGCCCACTGTATTCTTTGAAGAGTTTCTATCACTCCTTTAGAAAACAAAGTAAATCTTTCGTCTTCGTCTGGATCATCCGTATAAATTCTGTGTCTGTGGAAATAATGTGGACAATCAATAAA
>JARRKF010000009.1:0-12071 GCA_037388405.1 Ignavibacteriaceae bacterium
AAGCTCAAGTGCATATTTTGCCATCCTGTCAATATCACCTATTTCAGCGATATAACCGGTTTCATTATGTTTAATTAATTCAGGAAGTCCACCAACACTCGAACTTATTACCGGGAGTCCGCAAGCCATTGCTTCAAGTGCAGCAAGTCCAAAACTTTCTGATTGTGAAGGAATCAGGAAAAGATCGGACGTAGCCAATATTTCAGTAAGACCATCCTGCTTACCAAGAAATTTTACTTTATCGCATAACTCAAGCTGTCTACATATTCTTTCGCACTCTGATCTGTCCGGTCCATCACCAATTAATATTAATTTGGAAGGAATTTCCTTTTGAACTTTCTCAAAAACTCTTATTGCATCCGGTACTCTTTTTACAGTTCTGAAATTCGAAGTGTGAATAAGTATTTTTTCTCCCTTTGGAGCTAATGTATTTCTGAAGTCACCATTTTGGTGAGGTTTAAATAATTCTGTGTCAACAAAGTTTGGAATTACTCTTATATCATTTTCACATGAATAGTTTACAATCGTTTTCTCTTTTAGAAAACGTGATACTGCAGTAACCCCATCACTTTTTTCAATACTGAATTTAACAAGTGGAAGGAATGAAGGTTCCAGACCGACTAGGGTAATGTCGGTTCCGTGTAAAGTTGTAAATATTTTTATATCCCTTTTTTTGCGCATCATTTCTTTTGCTAAATAAGCACTTGTTGCGTGCGGAATAGCATAGTGAACATGAAGCAAATCCAGCTTTTCGAATTCTGCAACTTCAACCATTTTACTTGCAAGTGAAAGCGAATAAAGGGGGAACTCAAACAGTGGATAATTGCTTATTTCGACTTCGTGAAAAACTATATTTTCTATGTAGTGTGAAAGCCTGAATGGAAGTGCATAACTGATGAAGTGGACTTCGTGACCACGCAAAGCAAGTTCTTTACCAAGTTCAGTTGCTATAACACCACTTCCACCGTAGGTAGGATAGCAGGTAATTCCAATTTTCATTCTATAAAATCTTAGGATTAATTAACATCGATTGAGACCAAATATAAAATTATTTTAACCAAGTTAGAAACCCATTTTATTTCAATTGAAGGCAGTTTAAGTCTATATTTAGACGAAGAAAATTCTGAACTCTTTAAATTTGTTTATGATCGTGTGGAAAATAAGTTTATTAGAAAAGTTAAGTCAATTCCAACCGTCAAGTTGTCAATAAATGAGAGCGGTGAAAGAAAAGAGACTTACACAGAACTGGCTGAAAATCTTATCTTACCGAAAGAAAATTTGGACCTTTTCGATGGTATTCTGATAAATATGATTACCGGTTATGATGTGTCTTTGAATCAGCTGAAGGAACTTAGAAAAAATTTTGATGGTTTAATTTACTTTGATGTCCATACTCTAAGCAGAGGAGTTGATAAAAATTTAGAAAGAAGTTTCAGACGAATTAAAGATTTTAATTTGTGGGCGGAATGCATCGACATACTTCAGGCAAATGAATTTGAATTGCAAACATTATCTGATAAAAGCAAAGAAATTGAAATAGTTAAGGAGTTATTATCATTCGGAATAAACCAAGTTATAGTCACCCGAGCTGAACGAGGATCGTCGGCATATTTTTTAGGAAATAAACGAATTGATAAGAAAGCTATGAAAGTAAAACCAATTAACAAAGTAGGTTGTGGAGACGTTTTTGGCGCAACGTATTTCCATAGTTATATTAAAAATAAAAATATCAAATTAGCAATGGAGGAGGCAAATATTTGTGCTGGAATAGCTACAACTTATAATAATGAAAAAGATTTTTTAAATTTGAAATATAATGCTGATGAATGGACTAGTTAAAAATAGAATTATTGTAACAGGCTCAAATGGTATGCTTGGACAGAGAACGGTTGAATTTTATTCTGCGAATGAAAATGTTGAATTACTTGCAACATCAGTCGAAGAAAAATCTGTAATAGGCTCAGTTGATTATGTTCAGTGTGATATAAAATCGAGGGAGAGTATTAAAAAAGTAATTTATGATTACTGCCCTGATTTTATTGTTCACACTGCGGCTTTCACCAATGTTGACTTGAGTGAAAAAATGCGCGAAGAAGCCTGGCGAATAAATGTAAAAGGTGTTGAATATTTAGCTGAAGCAGCCCGTGCGATTGATGCTCAGATGATTCATATATCGACAGATTATATTTTTGACGGAAAGTACGGACCATACAATGAAAATGATTCTCCGAACCCAATCGGATATTATGGAAGAACAAAACTTGCAAGTGAAAACGCACTAAGAATTAGCGGAACGTTATTTACAATTTTGCGAACAAATGTTTTATACGGCATTGCACAAAACAGCAGACCCGATTTTGTTAGATGGGTGGTCAATTCTTTATCAAAAAAAGAAAAAATCAGGATTGTAAAGGATCAAATAAACAACCCGACATTTATTGATGACCTTGTTCAGGCAATAAATAAAATTATTGATTTCAAAAAGACAGGTGTTTATAACATTGGCGGTAAAGAATTTTTATCGAGATTAGAATTCACTAACCGGATCGCTGATTTTTTTAATCTTAATAAAAACCTGATAACACCAATAACAACGGAAGAACTAAATCAACCGGCAAGAAGACCTTTAAATTCCGGACTCTGGATTTTAAAGGCTGAAACTGAATTAGGCTACAAACCACACACGATTGATGAATCCTTATCAGTGATGAAAAAAGAGCTCGGGTTATGACACTTGCTGAAAAGTATGATAGCTTTATTTTTGATCTCGATGGCACTATCTATCGTGGAGAACATCTCATTCCAAAAGCCGATGAAGTTATCAATTATCTAAAATCAGAAAGTAAAAAAATAGTTTTTGTATCAAATAAAACTACCGGAACTGTTACAGATTATTATCATCTGCTAAAAAACTGGGGGTTGAATATTGAAGAGAATGAAATTATAAACTCAACTCTGGTTGTTGCAAATTATCTGAAAAGAAATTTTGCGGATGCTGATTTCTTTGCGATTGGTGAGGATTCATTTATTATAGAGATAAAGAAAACAGGTTTGATATATTCAACAGATCCGAAGAAGATAAAAATACTAATTGTTACTCTCGACAGAACACTTGATTATCAGAAACTTGAAATAGCGGCACAGGCACTTGAAAACGGAGCAAAGTTTTTTGCTGCAAATATTGATGACACCTGTCCCGTTGACGCGGGTGAAGTGCTAGATGCGGGTTCAACAATTTCAGCACTGGAAAAAAGAACTCACAGAAAGCTTGAACTGCACTTCGGCAAACCTTCCGAGTTCATGTTTAAAGAAATTAGTAACCGACTCAAATTAAATCCTGAAAAAACAATACTGATTGGTGACAGACTTGAAACAGATATTGCAATGGGAAACAAATTCGGAATTGATACGGCTTTAGTTGAAACAGGCGTGAAACATTTTGTTAACGGCTTAAACGGTTTTTCGCCCACTTATCAGTTGAAATCTGTCTTTGATATAATTAACCGGAAAATCTGATCTTTCAGTCCCCCTTTTAAACCCAACCTTTTTAGTTTTGTTCAAGTCTAATTGTTAGAATTTGCAAAACATCAAATGGAAATAGCAGAAAAAGAAATTATACTAAAAGCCCAAAAAGGTGATCAAGTTGCCTTTGAGCAATTAATCTATAATTACGATAAAGCTGTGCTTTCAATTGCTATGAAATTTGTTCGGGATAGTGACGATGCGAAAGATGTTTACCAGGAAGTTTTTATAAGAGTATACAGGAGCTTAAAAAATTTTGAATTCAGAAGTGAGTTTTCAACTTGGATTTTCAGAATTACTACGAACGTTTGCTTAACATATAAATCCAGGAAAAAAGAACAGTTTATGGTTCCTTTGCAGGAAGAATTTGAGGAAGATAATTTTCAAATTAGAAAATTTGAATTAATATCGGATGAAAAATCACCTGAGGAAGAATGTCTTAGTAAAGATTTACAAAATTTTATTGGAAATGCTGTAGTTAGTCTTTCGGAAAGACAAAGAATTACTTTTGTTCTTAAGCATTACGAGGGATATAAAATTAGAGAGATTGCAGAAATGCTTAATTGTAAAGAGGGAACGGTTAAAAAATATCTGTTTGATGCTATTAAAAATCTTAGAAAAAAACTAAAACCATTAGAAGTTTATCAGACATAAGGAATTTTTGGGAGTTAACAAATGAGTCACAATGAATTTAAACAATTGATACAGCTTTCACTTTATGGTGAACTATCAGAAGAAAAACAGAAAAAATTAATTTCGCATCTTCAAAACTGTGAAGAATGCAGAATGGAACTTGAGCAGCAAAAAAATATAATGAAGTTAATTACAGATCATAAAAATTTAGAAGTCGATGAGGACTTATTAAAGGAAGCGAGACTTCAGCTTCGCAGAGCTTTGAGACAAGAAAGAAATGAGGAGGTTTCCTTTTCATCTTTTAAAAATTATATCCTTCAATTCTTTTCAACTCCGCCAAGACTTGCATTAGGTGCTATTTCAATTCTGATAATTGGATTGGCTGTTGGCAGTATTTTCTTGGGGCGGGAAAGATTAATTATTAAAGAACATCAGCCGGGTTTTACAAATGCATCTTTAATGCAAAATGATCTGAGAGTTTCGAATTTGCAGTTTATAGATTCTGATCCTTCCGATGGTGAAATAGAATTTACTTTTAATGCTGAAAAGCAGATACATTACAAGGGAAGTGTAAATGATCCTAACGTTCAGAATTTTTTAACCTATGCAATGTTGAATGATCAAAATCCAGGTTCGAGGCTGAATTCAATAAATGTTATAGATTCATATAAATCAGTCTCCCTTGATAAAGAAATTAAGAATGCTCTCATTACTGTTGTGATGACTGATAAAAATCCCGGTGTGAGAAGGGAAGCATTAAAGCTATTAAATCGTTCTTCCTTCGATGGATCAACCAAACAAGCATATCTGTTTGTGTTGCTGCACGATTCATCTTCTGCATTGAGAATTGAAGCACTGAATTCGTTAATAGAAGCCAATAAAAGCGGTCATTCGCTCGATAGAAATGATTTAGACCTCATTATAAAACAAGCTAATCAGGATGATAACAACTACATAAAATTAAAATCAAAAACATTATTAGAGGAGTACAACTAAAATGAAAATAAATAATTTCAACCGAATATCGTTGGTTCTTTTATTGTGTCTGGGCTTTATTGTTACAAGCCTGGCTCAAACTAAGAAGGAAGCAAAGTTTACAGTTTCCAGCGGAGATTTACTTGATGTTTCCTTAAAACAGGGAGAAATAAATATTGTAACCGGTTCAGGAAATGAAGTTAAAGTTGTTGCAAAAAATATTGATGAAGATGAATTAAGCCTGCTAACGATGGAACAGAAATCCGGTAAAGTCGAAATAAAGTTTAAAGGTGAGGATTCAAACAATTTTAAACTTGAATGCACGATTCCCGAATCAATGAATCTTGATCTTTCAACAGGCGGAGGTAATGTATCAATTAAAGGTGATTTAAAAGGTACCCTTGATGCCAGCTCAGGTGGAGGAAATATTTCAACCGGGAATATTAACGGAAATACAAAAATTTCAACAGGTGGAGGAAATGTCTCTGTTGGAGACATAGTAGGCGATGCAGATTTGTCATCTGCCGGCGGTGAGATGAAAGCCGGTTCAATTACAGGTAAAACATCAATAAGTACTGCTGGTGGAAGTATTAGTATCGGTTCTGTAAGCAGCTCGGCAGAAATCTCAACTGCAGGAGGAAATATTCAGGTAGGAGATATTGGCGGAAAAGTTGAGGTATCAACAGCAGGTGGAAATATTAATGTCGGAAAAGTAACTGGCAGTGCAGAAATCTCAACTGCCGGTGGAAACATTAAACTTGAAAGTGCTTCTGGTGAAGTTGAAGCATCAACCGCTGCTGGAAATGTAAACTTAAAAAATATTAAGGGTTCAGTTGAAGCTAATACAGCTGCAGGTAATATTTATGCTGAACTTTATCCCGAGTCCAATAAGAAAAGTGAGTTTAACTCCGCGGTTGGTAATATAACTTTAAAGATTCCTGAGAGTTCTAAAGCAACCATTAAAGCATCAATTTCAGTTCTTGTTTGGAATGGTGATGAAAGTGATATGGATAATATAAAATCAGATTTTACTCCGACCGACATCAAAAGAAATAAAGAGAAGAAACAAATTGAAGTTACTTATGAACTAAATGGTGGTGGTTCAAAAATAGAATTAAATGTTGCAATGGGCCAGATTGAAATCAGAAAGCTTAAATAATGTTGATTTTATCATTAAGCTTAACCGCTCATAAAAATAAAAATGAATACTTCTAAATAAATTCACAATTTTATTATAAAACATTATAAAAGAACCGCCAGAAAAGCGGTTCTATTTTTTTGAATTCATGATAGATAGTCTTTATGCTTAGATTTTTACTCATATCGATTCAGGTTTTATTATTTATTTGCCAGATTTATAGCAACTCCGATACGCTTGTTGTCAGAAACAGCAATGTTGTTATATATGCTGATAAATTAAATCAACACATTCTTTTAGATGGAAAGTTAATTGAAACAGCATGGGCAAGCAATAAAGGATTTACACATTTTATCCAGCGGGATCCTGTTGAAGGAGCGGCACCCACTGAAAAAACTGAAATTAAAATTTTCTACGACGACAATTTTCTCTACTTAGCGGCGAAGATGTATGATTCTTCTCCCGATTCTATCATTGCAAGATTGACGCGGCGCGATGAAATTGTTGACTGCGATCAAATTACTTTGGCTTTGGATCCTTATCACGATAAACGCAGTGGATATTATTTTAGTTTAAGTGCTGCAGGTACGCAGAGTGATGGTGTGCTTTATAATGATAGTTGGGATGATGATTCATGGGATGGTGTTTGGGAAGGGAAAGTAAACAAGGATGACGAGGGATGGACAGCTGAAATGAAAATTCCTTTTTCTCAAATGAGATTTAATAGGTCTGACACAATGGTTTGGGGAATAAATTTCAGAAGAATTATTGGACGAAATAAAGAAGAGGACTACCTTGTGTTTGTACCAAAAAAGGAAAGCGGTGTGGTGTCACACTTTGCAAGCCTTACAGGATTTAAAAACATTTCCGCTGATGGAAAAGTTGAAATTCTTCCTTACGTAACCGGAAAAGCTAAATATCTACAACATGAAACAGAAGATCCTTTTAACAATGGATCGAATTATACTCCGGGACTTGGAGCGGATATGAAAATGGGGATTGGTTCGAATTTGAATCTTAACGCTACGGTAAACCCTGATTTTGGGCAGGTGGAAATAGATCCTGCGGTTATAAATCTAAGTGATGTCGAAACTTTCTATGATGAGAAAAGGCCTTTCTTTATTGAAGGCTCTACGATTTTTAATTTTGGTTACGGTGGTGCACGAAATTATTGGGGGTTTAACTGGGGAAGTGCTGATTTCTTTTACAGCAGAAGAATTGGCAGACAACCGCAAGGAAGTATTCCGGACGATGCTGACTATTCAGATTATCCTGATGGCACTCATATTCTTGCTGCAGGAAAACTAACCGGAAAAATTGGCGATAGCTGGAATATTGGGACAATTCAAAACATAACTAAAAGAGAGTATGCACAAATTTCTACAAATGGAGTTCAGTCCAAAACAGAAATAGAGCCTCTCTCTTACTATGGAATTTTTCGGGGTCAGAACGAATTTGGAAATGGGCAGCAAGGGCTTGGTTTTATTTCTACTGTTGCCTTAAGAGATTTTAAAGATGAGCGACTTAGAAATGAAATTAATAAAAGCGCTTTAAGTTTTGGTTTGGATGGCTGGACTTTTCTTGATTCTTCAAAAACCTGGGTTCTTGCCGGTTGGTCAGGAATGAGTACCGTTTCAGGAAATCAGCAACGAATGATTGATCTTCAAGAAAGTTCTAGACATTATTTCCAGAGACCGGATGCTGGACACGTAAATGTTGATTCGAACAGAACTGCTCTAACAGGTTATGCAGGAAGATTCGTGCTGAATAAACAAAGAGGAAATTTCTTTGTTAATACAGCTTTTGGATTTATCAATCCTGCTTTTGATGTGAATGATCTTGGATTTCTTTACAGAGCAGATATAATTAATTGGCATGCCGGTGCAGGTTACTACTGGAGTGATCCAACTAATATTTACCGTTATCTTGAAATTGGTGCTGCTGTTTTTCAAAATTATGATTTTGGAGGAAACAGAATCTGGGAAGGTATCTTTCATTTCGGTAATATTCAGTTATTAAATTACTACTCTATAAACTGGGATCTGGCATACAATCCTCAGACTCTTAATAACAACAAAACTCGTGGAGGTCCTCTCACACTTAATATGTCTGGCTATCAAGCCGACTTGAGTTTTTATTCTGATAGCAGAAAGGATTTGATATTCAATCTTAGTGGTGGTACTTATCGGTCAAATCCTTCATACCAATGGTTTGTTAATGTTGGTTTAGAATACAGGCCGCTTCCAAATATTTCATTTAGTATTTCACCACAGTTTGAAAGAGTATCTGAGTTTGCACAATATGTAGATACTTTTGATGACGCATTAGCAACAAATACTTATGGTAAGCGTTATGTATTTGGTGAGCTTGATCAGAAGACATTTTCTACCAGCATAAGACTTAACTGGACTTTTACTCCTAATCTTAGTTTACAGCTTTATGTCCAGCCATTAATATCCGCCGGGAAATATTCAAACTTTAAAGAATTAGCAGCCGGTCGCACTTATGACTTTAATGTTTATGGTGAAAACGGTTCAACATTCGATCCCGAAACTAATATCGCTGATCCTGATGGAAATGGACCAGCACAACCGATTGAAATAGACAATCCCGATTTCAACTTTAAATCACTTAGAGGAAATGCGGTTCTTAGATGGGAATATTTACCTGGTAGTGTTGTTTATTTGGTTTGGACTCAAACCAGGTCTGAATCAGAAGAAATTGGCGATTTCAGATTTAATGAATCGTTTAATAAAATGCTCACCGCTGAACCGGACAATATTTTTATGGTTAAACTTACTTACTGGCTTAATTTTTAACCGGGTTCACTTCATTTATTAAAACTCCAAACTTCCTTACTTTTGCATTAAAGAATTATAAATTCTTCATTATAAATTGTTAATTATGCCTGCCCCGGTAGCTCAGTAGGATAGAGCGTCGGTTTCCTAAACCGCAGGTCGGAGGTTCGAATCCTCTCCGGGGTACCAGTATTAATGGAATAAAAAGCGAATTCTTAGTGATGGAAAATCCATTTTGTGAGTGTAATTAAAAATAAAAAGGAGATGACTATGAAAATACTATATAATACTCTGTTAATTCTTTTTATCGTTTCTTTAACAGCTTTTGCTCAGGCGCCTTTCGCGCCCTGGGCAAAACTATCTTCTGATGCTCCAAAAGATATTAGTAGCAGAAAGTATCCTGTTCCAACTAAAGATGAAGTGGGAATACAACCATATCCAGGCGCATATATAAGTTCAGTTTCAGCGCCAAGCGAAGACACAGTTAAGTATGCTAAGGAGGTATTACCATTTGTAATATTGGTGTCAACTGATAGACCGGAGCAAGTAATTTCTTTCTACAAGAAAAAACTCACGGCAGCCAATGGCTGGAACTATAATGAAGAGTTCAAAACATTCGTCAAAGGTCCACAAGGTTCGTCACTTACAGGATTCGTTCCTTCTGTTGCTATCAGGGATGAAAACGGTCAAAATTTTGATTTAGTTTATGTTGACCAATCATTAAAGAACAGATTAAAGAATAAACTTTATGCCTGAGCAGAAGAGAACGCGTGATGAAATACTTGATTCAATAGGAGAAGGATTACTCACTGTTGATAAAAATTTTAAAATTAATTTTTTTAATAGGGCAGCAGAACAGATTACAGGTTTTAATCGGGAAGAAGTTCTGAATCAATTCTGTAAATATGTCTTTAAATGTGAACTCTGTGAATCCAAATGCCCAATAGGATTAATCCTAGAGTCCGGAAATAATATTTACGATTTCAGGTCTAGTATAGAAATAAAAGATGGTTCACGTAAACCGATAAAATTAAATGCAGCCATTCTGAAAAACGAAAATGAGGAACCAATTGGCGGAGTAATATCTTTCAGAGACCTATCTGAATTAGAAGTATTAAGAATGAATCCTGAAGCAATAAATAGCTTCTATGGATTGATTGGTCATGGAAAAGCAATGCATGAAATATTCGAGCTTATTAGAGAGATTTCGGATTCTGACGCTGCGGTTCTAATCCAAGGGGAATCAGGAACAGGTAAAGAAATGTTAGCAAACGCAATTCAGACTACAAGTAAGCGTAAGAATAAACCATTTGTTAAAGTGAATTGTGCGGTTTTTCCCCAAACACTTCTAGCCAGTGAATTGTTCGGACATATAAAAGGAGCTTTTACAGACGCTGTAAAAGATCGTCCAGGAAGATTTGAAATAGCTAATGAGGGAACAATATTTCTGGATGAAATAGCCGAGATGCCTTTGCAGACGCAAGTCCAGCTTTTGCGTGTTTTGCAGGAAGGAACATTTGAAAGAGTAGGCGAGTCCATTCCAAGAAAAACGGATATCAGAATTATTGCCGCAACTAACGTGGATATAGAATCTGCATTAAAAAACAGCAAATTAAGGGAGGATCTTTATTACAGATTAAATGTTATTCCGATTACAATTCCTCCACTGCGTGAAAGAAGAGAGGATATTCCTCATCTGGTTTATGGATTTATCAAAGAATATTCAAAAATTTATAAAAAGGAAATTGAAGATATTGATGACGATGCTCTTGAAGTTTTAATGAGTCATTATTGGCCTGGAAATGTTCGGGAACTTGAAAACGTTATTGAGTACACTGTTGTAAGGACGAAAGAAAGAAATATTCAGTTCAACAATTTGCCTACAAATATTAAACTTACTTATCAGGTAAAGAAACCTGTATTAGAGTTTAAACAAGATAACCCATCTGAATTGTTACAGCTACTCGAAAAACACAAATGGAATAAAACTAAAGTCGCTGAGGAATTAGGGATTGGAAGAACAACACTCTGGCGAATGCTTAAAAAGCTGGATAACAATTAAAAATCGTTTCAAGAAAAAGCAGAAACAAATTGTTTCAACACTGCTCAATATTATATAAAACAAAACTTATCTTAAACTTATCCATTTTCAACCGTTTCATCCGAAACGATTAGTTTCATTTTCTTCTTTAAAAATCATTCATAATTGCAAATATTAGCTGGTTCATTAATTGCAGATGTTCTGTACAATGTACAGTGAAATGTTGGGTAATAAATATTTTTTAGCTCGTAATTATGAAAATGCTGCTTTAAACTTTCAGCACACGCTGAAAAAAGATCCTGTAAATAAAACTGTTAGAAAAAAATTAATTATTTGCTGTACACAAATCGGGCAAATTCAAAAGGCATTTGAAAACTTTTACGTTCTTACAAAGGAAGACATCAATTTTATTGTCGATACTGATTTGATTGCTGATGATTGTCCTTGTCCCGAACTGATAGAAAAGTATGGTAGTGTTCTTCCTTATGAAGATGAATCATTAGAAATGCTGTTGATGCTGGCGATGCTATGGCTTTATTGCGATGCAAAAAAATCGTTAAATATTTTTAAAAGAATATTAATTAAGAAACCAGCTGATCCAAGAATTAAAGAGATTACCTCTATAATTGAAGAAAAAATTAAATCAACAAATAAACTCACTCATTAATAACTAAAATGCGGAGAAATATATGAGAAAATTTATAATACCATTCACACTGTGTTTTATGATTGCTTACGTTCTGCCGTCAATTGCACAAAGTAATTTTAGCACAAGCTTACATAAAACGAGAAACGGAAAACCTACATGGTACAATGCAGAGAACAGCGGATTTGAGACACTAACCAATGTGCCCATTACAGAACTTGGATGCGTTGAATGTCACGATGCGAATGATGCCAACGGAGACCCATACCCACCAACTGGTTACGAACCTGACTGTAAAGATTGTCACGCCACTTTAAC
>JARRKF010000010.1:0-665 GCA_037388405.1 Ignavibacteriaceae bacterium
TTTTAGTATTTTTGAAAGAAAAATTCAAGGAAATTAGAACTTATTGATCGATTTGCTACTGTAATAAAGAAAAATTTATAGGACTTTTATTATCAGAGTAGCAAATTAATGCCGATTTTAGGGAACTTCTCTGATCGGTTTTTTAGTTTAAATAAGGAACAAATAACGGAGGTAATATCTCTAAATGATTGATACTATAAATAAGGTTATGATATCCATAAATAAAAAGAAAGGAAAACAGAGATGAAAGAAATAAAGGCGAAAATCGATAATCCTCTGTCTGAACTCATAAGCGACGAAATTTACGAACTTTTAGAGTCTCAAGGGTTAATTGATGAGAAAGCAGTTCGTGATTATCAGATACGAAAATAATTCAAGAGCCTTAGGGCTAGTAAGATAAGTGCCGGTGATGCTATTGATTCGATACGAGAGGAATATCCATATCTTCAATTTGATACAATTAGAAAAATAGTTTATCAAATAAGTAAGTAGGGAATACTTGACAAATAGCACTTATCAGTTTATATTTCCAACTGACTCTTTCAAAGGGTTCTCCCCTGCCCTTTGATGTAACAGAGTCGAGCCCAGTGGTCCCCCATCGCTGGGCTTTATTTTTTTAATTTAGGAGAAATTATGGCGACCAAAATAAAGAAGAGAACAATTAA
>JARRKF010000010.1:704-15650 GCA_037388405.1 Ignavibacteriaceae bacterium
CTCTGGGATTAGTAGTTACATTTATTGGTTTTTATGTGATGAGTATCGGACCATGGAATAGTTTTAGCTCACTTGTACTTTCACCCATAATTCTTTTTATTGCTTATGTAATAATTTTCCCTCTTTCAATTTTTGTAAAGAAGAAATCAGAAAAAGAAAATAAAGAGGAGAACCAGGTTGATACTGGCAAAAGTTAAGGGGAATCTGGTTTCTACTCAAAAAAATTCTTACCTTGTCGGGCAAAAATTACTGCTTGTTCATCCAATTGATTTAAACGATAACTACATCGGCAAGAATGATGTTGTTGCAATCGATGTTGTTGATGCCGGTATTGGCGACACCGTTCTACTAGTTCAGGAAGGAAAAGCTGTTCAGCAAATTCTTGGTCACAGAAAAGCTCCTGTTCATTCTGTTGTTGTAGCGGTTGTAGATTCAATTGATGTTAACAGCAGTTACAATTCAAATAAATAAAAATTTATTAAATTGAGTAAACTTAGTTTTGATCAACGGGCTGATCTGTTTCTTTTACTTTCAGTTGAAGGAATTGGTCCGGGTAAGATAAGAAACCTGCTCGCAAAATTTAAAACCACAAAAAATATTCTCACTTCAGATTATCCTGAACTCTTGAATGTGGATGGAATAAGTACTAACCTTGCAAAGAGAATCCGAAAAGCATCTCAGGAAAGAGATAGCGCTGAAAAATTTACTGAGAAAGAATTAAAGAAGTTAGAAAGGCTCGGCGGAAAATTAATAACCATCTGGGATCAGGAATACCCGCAGCTTCTTAAAAAGATTTACGATCCCCCGTTATTATTTTATCTTCTTGGTGAACTGATCGAAAATGATCAATACTCAATAGCAATTGTCGGAACACGTCAGCCAACAAATTATGGTAAAGTTCAGGCTGAAAGAATTTCTATGGATCTCGCTAAACAAGGAGTTACAATTATAAGCGGGATGGCAAGAGGAATAGATTCAATTTCTCATAATGCTGCCGTAAAATCTGGTGGAAGAACTATTGCTGTAATAGGCAGCGGATTAGATGTTATTTATCCTCCCGAAAACAGAAAACTTTTTGAGAAGATTTCTGAATCAGGTGCGATAATTAGTGAATTTCCTCTGGGTTCAAAACCGGACGCACAAAACTTTCCTAAAAGAAACAGGTTGATTTCCGGATTAAGTCTAGGAGTAATTATTATTGAAACCGGAGTAACAGGAGGTGCAATGCAGACAGCAGCTTTTGCTCTTGATCAAAATAGAGAAGTTTTTGCATTGCCGGGAAACGTTGGAGTAAAACAATCTGAAGGAACGAATCTTCTCATTCAAAAATCAGAAGCAAAATTAATCACTTCAGCAGAAGATGTTGTTCTGGAACTGGAAATAAAGCTTAAACCGGTCCTCGGAAAAAACATCCCGAAGCAGCAGATTGATCTTAGCTTGTTTGAAGAAAAAATAATGAATGTCATTAATTCAGAGCCGCTTCACATCGATAAAATAGCTTCGCTTGCAAATCTCTCAACTTCAGATTGTCTTGTAAATTTACTCTCGCTTGAATTTAAAGGATTGGTTAAGCAACTGCCGGGGAAAATGTTTGCACTCCTTTAATTACAAGATTGTAAGATTGAAAAATTGAATTTTTAAAATCTTGTAATCTTTAAATCTTATAATTTAGGAATTGAATTAATATTTCTTTTTGTCCTTCCAAAGAGACTTCAAACGATCCTTAAGATTTTTTTCTTGTCCAATATCTGTTGGAAAGTAGAATTGTTTCCCATTCATTTCTTCAGGGAAATATTTTTCAATTAAAAAATGATTTTCATAATCGTGAGGGTATTTGTATTTCTCACCATAACCGAGTTCCTCCATTAATTTTGTTGGTGCATTACGAAGATGAATCGGGACAGAATAAATTGGCTGTGATTTCACTTCCTGCTCAGCTTTAGAAATTCCTATATAAGAAGCATTACTCTTTGGACTTGACGAAAGATAAGTTGTGCATTGTGCAAGAATAATTCTTGCTTCCGGCATCCCGATTTTTTCTACAGCTCCGAAAGCGGCTTCGGCTAAAACAAGACCATTTGGTGAAGCATTACCAATATCTTCTGAAGCGAGAACAATTAATCTCCTAGCAATAAATAGAGGATCTTCACCACCTTCCAGCATTCTTGCAAGCCAGTAGAGAGCTGCATCAGGATCGCTGCCGCGAACACTTTTAATAAACGCGGAAATTAAATTATAATGTTCTTCACCGCTTTTATCGTAAATAATATTTTTTCTTTGGACGATATTATCAAGCAGTTCTATAGTCAATATAATATTTTCTTTATCTTGTTCCTGGATTATTGCAGATTCGAAAATGTTAAGCATAATTCTTGCATCACCACCGGAGAGGTAGAGCAAATAATCTTCATCTGCTAAATCAATATTAAATTTTGAAATGAATTCATCTTTAGTAATTGCATTCTGTAAAATTCTGTGCAAGTCATTTTTTGAAAGTTCATTCAAGACATAAACTCTGGCTCTCGAACGAAGAGCTGGTATTACTTCGAAGGAAGGATTCTCAGTTGTTGCACCAATTAAGATTATCAAACCGGTTTCAACTGAATGAAGTAATGCATCCTGCTGTGCTTTATTGAAGCGATGGATTTCATCAATAAATAAAATTGTCCTCAGTCCAAGACTTTTATTGTGATCGGCAATTTGAATGACATTCCTTACTTCTTTTACACCAGAAGATACGGCACTTATCTGGTAAAACTTTGAGTCAGTTTCTTCAGCAATAATTTGAGCAAGTGTTGTTTTACCAGTTCCGGGAGGACCCCATAGAATAAAAGGACTGATCGTTTTATTGTCAATCATCAACCGGATGGGTTTGCCTTCCCCAACAAGGTGTTCCTGTCCAAAAAAATCTGAAAGAGATTTAGGTCTTACTCTATCGGCGAGTGGTACAGAAGGAATAGCGGTTTTCTTATCACTTTTCTTCGACATCTATTTTAACTTCATTTTCACGTTTCATATTATACTTTTCGCGAGCAATCTGTTCCATTTTTGAAGGATATTTAATTGCTCCCCGCTCATTGAAAAAGATATAAATAATCCCAACTATTACAATAACTATAAAAAAATACAAGATAAATTTTCTTTTTGTTTTTGCCATCATAGAGCCTGTTCAATAATTCTTTTTATTAATTCTTCAAAAGAAATTCCTACAGCTTTCGCTGCTTTTGGAACCAGACTTAGTGGGGTCATTCCGGGCAGAGTATTTACCTCAAGACAGTAAAGTACACCTTCATCGCTAAATCTGAAATCAACTCTTGCATAGCCATCGCATCCGATTGAGTGGAATGCTTTTAATGCAAGTTGCTGAGCTCTTTTTGAAATTTCATCAGGAATTTTTGCGGGAACGATGTATTCGCTCATACCTGAAGTATATTTACTTTTGTAATCATACAAACCACTTTTAGGTACAATTTCAAGAACAGGCAAAGCTTCGTTTATAAACACAGCAACTGTTAGTTCCCTGCCAGAAATATATTTTTCGATTAAAGCTTTGTTAGAAAATTCAAGCGCAACTTTTACAGCTTCTTCAACCTCTGATTCTTCTTTTACTAACTTTAGTCCGACAGTGGACCCTTGATCATTCGGCTTGATGATGCAGGGAAATCCTATTTCATTTATAATTTTGTTAATAATATCCCTTGGTCCGAAGCTCGGAGAACTTACCGTAAACCAATCAGGAGTTTGAACTCCCGCTTGTCTGAAAATTACTTTCGACATTTCCTTGTCCATAGCAAGAGCACTTGCAAGCACTTTAGAACCTGTATATTTCAATCCCCTCAGCTCAAGAAGAGATTGAACTGTTCCATCTTCTGCCCATTTTCCATGCATTGCAGAAAATACAATATCAACATCATCTAGCAGATTTGAATTTATCGCATCAATACATTTACGATTTGAGATTTCTGAATAGTCTTTTTCCAGGAAAAATTTTTCATCTTCTTTTGGCTGATTTAATCCGTAAGCAGGATCAATAATTTTTGTGGGATATTGAAGCGCTCTCAAAGCACCAAGCACACCTTTGCCAGACATTTTTGAAACCTCTCTCTCGGGAGAAGTCCCGCCAACTAATAATGCAACTTTTGGTTTTATAACTGACATTAATAAAAACTTACACAGTATAATTTTAAAAAATGATTCAGTCATTCTCACGAAAGTGGGAATCAACTTTCTTTATGTGCTCAATTCAAAATATAGATTCCGGCTTTCGCAGGAATGACAATTATTATATGTAACAAAAATTAAAAAACATTTCTAGGATCCTGAGTAATTCCATAAGTCTCTTCTGAGATTTCCATTAATCTTTTCACATCTTCAGTAGACAATTCATTTGGTTTACCGAGTAATCTTGCTTTGAAAAGAGTTTCAGCAGAATGCTCAAGCTTCTCCATTTTATAATAGGCATCCTCAACATTCTTTCCAAGTGTCATCGCTCCATGATTTTGCAGGAGAAATGCCCAGCCGTATTCAACATAAGGATCAAGACTCAACGGAAGATCATTCGTTGAGGGAGTTGCATATTTACACAAATGAACTTTTCCAAGAGTTAAAATTACTTCCGGGAAATAATGAGTTACCAATCCCTCGCCTAAAAGAGAAAAAGCTGTTGCATGAATAGGATGACAATGAACTACAGCATTTACTTCTTTTCTTTTTGAATATGCATAAAGATGAAGCTTAAACTCTGTAGTAATTTTTCCTTCACCCTTTAAGTGCCTTCCATTGAAATCGAATTCAAGAATATCTTTTTCGGTTATTTCTCCCTTACTAATTCCTGAACGAGTAATTAGAACGGTATTATTTGAAGTTATTAAGGAAACATTTCCATCGTTTGCGGCAACAAATCCTTTTTGATAAACCTTATGACAGACTGAAATTAGCTTATCGATCTCTGACATTTTCGTTCAAGCTCTTCAATTAATTTCATATTGATTAAACCGTCCTCGCCGGTAACGGGTGGAATCTGATTTTTAAGGAAAGATTTCTGAATGGCTTTCATCATAAAATGAAATTTATTCCCGCGCTTTCTGAATCTTTTTTTCGCTTCTCCATCCAACTGTATCGTTAGTTTTGATGATAAATTTTTCACACCGATAAAATTCTCAATACTAATTGCACCTGTGTGTCCGATTATTTCAACCCGGTTGAAAGCTTTTTTAGCATTAAAAGATACACTAAGGCTTCCGTAGGTACCATTTTCAAACTTTAAAAGAGCAGAAGCAAAATCTTCAACGTCATTTTTATAAATGATGTTATCCATATAGCCGTTTATATCTTTTATCTCTCCACCAAAATATCTTAAAAGATCCAACATATGTGATCCTAAATCCCGTAGTGCACCACCGCCGCTTAATTCTTTTTTAAATCTGAAATTATTACTTGGAGGAATATCAATATTAAAAGAAACGTTTATAGAAACCAGCTTCCCAATTTTCTGGTTTTTAATTAATTCTTTCGCTTTTATTACCTGTGGATGAAGACGATGAACAAAATTTACTGCAATCAGAACATTGTTTTGTTTGCAGGCTTCGACCATTTCTTCTGCCTGTTTACTGGTAAGAGCCATTGGCTTTTCGCAGAGAATATTTTTACCAGCTTGTGCAGCTTTTATTACTTGTTCGTGATGCTGGGAATTAACACTTGAAATGAAAACGCAGTCAATATCCGATTTCAAAAATATTTATATTATGGCTGAAGTAGGAATTTATTTCACTTCTTCGCAACGACATAACTGTTGGAATAAAAGTATGTTCAGCATATCTGCCACAACCGGCAACTCCCCATTTCAATTTTTTAACAACTCTTCTCTTTACTGCAACCATCTGAATTGATCAGACTAATTTTAATAAACTTTCTTAAATAACTTGAGTTTTTCCATGACCATATTGATTGGTTTGGAATTCAGCATAATGTAAAAATGTACACCGGGGACATCATTGTCTAAAAGTTCTCTAACCTGGTTTGCTGCCCACTCGACACCAATGTTCATGACCTCTTCCGGCTTTGCACTTTCTACTTCATCAGAAAGTGCAGATGGAATAGTAACATGAAAATCTTTTGGAATAGAGTGTAGCTGTGCTCTTGAGGTTAAAATTTTTAATCCGGGAATAACAGGAACATCAATTCCCATTTCTCTGCATTTATCAACGTACTCAAAGTAAAATTTATTGTCGTAGAACATTTGTGTAACAATATAATCTGCTCCGGCATCGACTTTCTGCTTTGCATATTTTATATCCGCTTTTAAGTTAGGCGCTTCAAAATGTTTTTCGGGATAACCACCAACACCAACACAGAATTTAGTTGGTCTTGCATCAAGCAAACTGTCTTCTAAATAAATTCCTTTATTCATCTTCACAATCTGTTCAACAAGATCAACCGCACTACGGTTTGCACTTCTACCTAGTGGAATCGGTTTTTCATAGCCGCTGTCGTCTCCTCTTATCGCAAGCACATTCTCAATTCCCAGATAATTTAACTCAATCATAAAATCTTCAGTTTCTTCGCGAGTAAATCCCTTCACAAGAATGTGTGGGACCGCATCAATATTATATTTATTCTGGATTAGTGCACATATACCTAAAGTGCCCGGTCTTTTTCTTTTGACTTTCTTTTTTATTCCTTCTGAAGTTTCCTCGTAGATTACTTCAGCGGAATGGCTGGTAATATCAATAAACGGAGGTTTGAATTTCATTATGTTATCGAGAACATTTAACACATTTGTTATATCTCCACCGCGCTTCGGAGGAATCAGTTCAAAGCTGATAAGAGGTTCTTTCGCCTTCTCTAAATGTTCAATTACTTTCATTTAATCTCTTGTTGTTAAACAAATCATTTGATACAAATATAGACAAAGTTAACAATAATAAAAGACTGATACGCGGTTAATTATTTGGTAGTAATTTAAGAAGCTTATTTTTTGCCGATGTAATTGAATTCTCATCAGTTCTTATCTTCATATACTTTCCATCAAGAAAAGTTTCTGTTTGATCTTTATAATGGTCACTGAAAATATTTCCGGATTGACCAGTTGTTAAAATCAAATAAAAATCATTCGGATTTGAAAAATCAAAAATGAATCTCATAGAAGGACCAAGTTCGCATTCGAATGGTTTATGTCTGAATAATGGATACTTTTCAATACTTTCATAAAAAGGATATTCAGTATTGAAGATTGT
Organism: Ignavibacteriaceae bacterium; assembly: GCA_037388405.1. Classification (GTDB taxonomy): domain Bacteria; phylum Bacteroidota; class Ignavibacteria; order Ignavibacteriales; family Ignavibacteriaceae; genus IGN2. Next base: position 7,940 of record JARRKF010000010.1, read on the forward strand.
TGTACCATCTCCATTTATTTCGTAAGGTCCGATATTAATTACTTTATCAACCAGACTAGAAGCACCGCTAAATGCATGCTTGAAAGTTACAGTATGCAGTTGTCCCCATTGCCACTCTTTAACATCCGTTCCTAAATCAGTCTCAAGTTCATCAAGAGCATCATCAAGACTTTGCCTGATTATATCGTCACGAGTTTCAATAACAGTTGTTTTTATGTTATCAAACCAAATTGAGTTTGGTGTTTCAAGAAGTTCAATAACATTCCTGTAGGGAACGTTGGCTAAAAAAACATATTGATTAAAAAGATCTTCACCCATTTCATCCAGATAAATGTTCTTCATCAGCTTATCAAAAAAAGTTAAAAAGATTGCGGGTGTTTGGAGATACTTATTCATCTCAAAATTAAATGAAGACCATTCCTCTAAAAGCTTTAAAGATTCTTTAAGTTTCTCATCTCTTATTTCAACATTCTTAAAAGCCGATAAGATGTAGGGAACAATCTGCCTCGCATATGGTGATTTAACATCTGACTGATATTTCGTATAATCTTCAACTGAGTGTTTTTGCTTTGACTCAAGCAATTCAGTTATCCTTTCAATTCTTGAAGCAGGTTCCCAGAGATTTGTAATGTGATATTTAAATTCTTTAATTACTTTGTTGTTAGCAGTAGCAATATAATTTTGAGGTGGATTGAATAAATAAGGAAGTTCGTTTCGAGGGACAAAACCTTTCCAATCATTTTTTGAGTCCGATCCATCAAATAAAAAAGTTGTTGCATTATTCGGTCTGATTGGAAGAGCTCCGCCAAAAACATATCCAATGTTTCCCTGATCATCACCATAAACAAAATTTTGTCCAGGTACATTATACTCTTCTACTGCTGATTTGAACTCGGTCCAGTTTTTTGCTTTGTTGATTCTAAGAAAAGCACCCATTTCATCACTGAATTCATTCCCAAGCCATCGCATACTTATTGGCGGAAAAGTTGTCTCTTCAGTATTAAAGACAAAAGTGAATGGATGGATATCAGAGATTATAGGACCTCGATGGGTACTCTTTATTACAATTGGGACTCCATTTGCGTCTCTTACATTTATTGTGTCCTCCAAAATATTCAGGTCTTTCCATTTACCATCCAATAAATATTTTGTATGCAATGAGTCCAAAGTTTCGAAATAAAAATCTGTTTCATCTGTCATTATAGAAGTTAATGTCCATGAAATATTATCATTCTTTCCAATTGCAATTCCCGGGACTCCAGGAAGAGAAACTCCGGCAGCATTCCATTCTGGTGATTTTATAACAGCAGCATACCATATTCCCGGAACTCTGTAAGCCAGATGCGGATCATTCGCGATAATCGGTTTCCCGGAAGAAGACATTTGCGAATTGACAACCCAATTGTTTGATCCCAAATGTGTTCCGGTCATGCCCATAAATTTTCTAAACTCTTTATCCGTTTTGATTAGGTCGTTATTTATCTCAGTAAACTTTTTAATATTTGATGGAATTATTGTTGGTGCATTCTCAGGATAACCGGGAAGGATTTCTTTAACTTTTTCCTCACCAAGTTTTTGTACCAATTCCGTAAACGTTAAATCAGTCCACCAGCCTAAATTCAGTTCCCATGCCATCATTCTTATAACCATTATACAATGTTCGGGTTTCCATTTTTCAGGCTGATAACCAAGTACATCAAACTCAACCGGATATTTATTCTTCTTTTCATTAAGATAAAAATTAACTCCGCCCGAATAGGCTTCAAGAAGTTTTAATGCCACTGGATTCATTTTTTCTTTTATCATCTTTGCCGTTCTGTAAATTCCAACTGTTCTGAACATCCTGTCGAACGGAACTGTTTCCGGACCAATAATTTCACTCAGTCTTCCTTCTGCTGCACGACGAATCATATCCATTGAAAACATTCTCTCTCTCGCGTGCAAGTAACCAAGGGCAAAGGCAACATCCTCATCGTTGTTGGCAATGATATAAGGTACAGCCAAACTATCGAAATAAATTTTAACTTCTGATTTAATTGAAGGAACATTCATTTCCCCTTCATAAGCAGGAAGAGATGCTGTTAAAGAATGATAAAAAATATATCCGCCAATAATAAATATGATTATAAGCGAAACTATTATTCCTATTGTAACTTTAAGCCAGGTACGCATTCAATGAGTGAAAATATATTATTTGTAAATATAATTAATCGGTAGGGAAAATTGAGTTCATTAAAGTTAGAATGATTTTTTCTTAACTGAAAATAGCCTTTTTCTAAACCTATTATTAACCACAAAACATTTTAAATTGGATTTCAAATAGCAATCTGAAAATTTATTAAGTACCAATGATTTTTAAATTCAGTGTTATTTGAATCAATTATATAATTGACCTGAATTTCTGCGAATCTTGTCGGCCAGAAGTTGTAACCGATAATGTATAATTCAGAATCTGAAATAATTCCATCCGCGGACAAATTATCATAACGAAATAAAAATTGATGTTTCTTAAAAGGTTTATAACCCAATGTAATATGATATCCGTATGGCTCCTTTTTAATATGAACTGAATCAATTTTACCTTCGAATTTATTCATACTTATTTCTGCAGAAAATAAAAACTTATCTATCACAGCTTGTAAATCTCCGCCAAGAAATGTTCGTTTTCCAAAATAATTCTTTATTAATACTCCGCCAGTAGTATTGCCGTCATAACCTGCATTGAGTGCAATTTCGTAGTGACCATTTTTATCGTGAGGAGTTAGGGCAATTCTTCCGACATATAAAAAAGAGTTATTATCATTATAAATCTTGTTCGGTCCATTGCCATTAAAAATTCCTGCTCTGTATTCAAATAAGTTATCAGCAAATTTACCGCTAAGTTGTAATCCAATATCTCTTCTCGGTGAAAGCAAAGCAGCCTCCTGTGCACGGTTAACGAAATCTAAATCGGCAGCATAAGTTAAATATTCTTTGCTGAATGGAGTCTTGAATTGTCCTGCATTTAAGTGCATCGCATCTGAGAGTCTATAGCTTATCGAGGCATCTAGTAATATAGGAGAAACCATAAAACTTGTTTGAAAGAAATAACTAAAATTTTTATCCAGATTACCATGCATCCTCAATCTGACATTTGAAAGATAGAATCCATTATTACCAATGATTGTTCGTTCCGGCTGAAAGTCAGCAACAGCTTGAAATAACAAATCAACAGTGAAATAATCTTTTTTGAAATTTTTTATTAATTCATTATAAGTTGAATCAGTTGTTTGATTAAATGACGTAGTTGTTAAACCGAAGAATACCAGACAAATAATTGATAAATATTTTTTCATTTTAACTTTCTGATTTTAAAATGTGAAATTAACTCTTAAACCAAGGAGTGTATACTTTCCATTAACTCCACCGGTGTCTAGAACATGTTGAAGGTGAGCTGATATGCTGGTCCATTTATTTAATGATTGACGGAGATAGAATTCCAGATTTTTTTCGTTCTTAAGAGAATTATCTGCAGGTTTAGTTAAGCCAGAACCTAAACCAATAATTGTTGGTTCGCCAAGAATGTTTTCTTTGAATTGAGCTCCTGCACTCCACGAAGATTTTATTCCGTACCAATCTGCAAGTATATTTTCATTGTTGCCAAATCTCCCAAATACTTTAAAAAATCCTGCTATCGTTTGATCAACACTTATTCCAAATCCGTATCTGTGGTCAGCGGACGGTTGTGAATAACCGTAAAGATGAACGTTAGCTTCAAATTTTGTAAAAGGAAGCAGCTTAAAACCGAGCTCGGCAGCTTTGAATATTCCTTTAAAAATATTATCACCAGTATTGTCCACTTTAGCAAAAGCAACCTGCATATAAAATCTATTTAGGAGAGTGGTTCTTATTCTTATACCAGGTGAATTTAATGGAACAGCAAAAGCAGGATTGTTAATAAAGATACCAGTAATGAATTGAGTATAAGGATCATTTGCTACTGAATTATTATCAAAATAGTTAGTTAAATTAATTTTACCTGCTGTAATTGTGAAAATATTGTTAAGAAACAGGAACTCAGCCCAGGCTTCATTCACTAAAATCCTGTCGAAGTTATCAACGTCTGGTACTGAGCTCGCATCTCCATTTAGTGACCCTAAAGTTTCACTGTACATGTCGGGTCCCTTACCACCAATTGCTTTTATATCAATAAAAAGAATTGAACTGCTACTGAAACTATTAGTTGCAAAAATATCAATAGATCCTTGCGCTGTGGCGAACTTATCATTTTTTACAACATTTCCCTGAATTATTGCAAGAGCCTGACCGTTAAAAAATAACTGACCGGGTCTTTTTGAAATATACTCGAGCAGCTCATCCAGTTGTCTTCGTTTTGATCTTCTATCTTCGGGAATTAGTGATGTATCTTTTACTTCTTGTATTCCAACTAATAAAGAGTCTAATGTTGATTTTTCTATAAGAATTAATTCTAACTTTTTTATTCGTTGGCTCAAGGAGTCAACAATAACTTTTAATGAATCTGATTCTTGTTTATTAGTTACATCATTTTTCGTAACCGTACTATCATTAATTTGTCCAAAAAGAAAAGTTTGGCTGATCAATAAAATAGAAATTATAAAAAGTTTAAAATTAGACCTATCAAACATAAAGTTAGAGGATTTCATCAAAATTTTAACTTTAGATTATCATATTAAAAATTTTATTTAATGACAATCCATCTCAGAAGAGACTTCAGTTTGGGCAGAAAGTTTTGGACTTAGATAAGGTATTCCGAGGTTCATTCCTCTTAAAATAAAAATGACTCCCAAAAGAATTGCGAGAACGGGAACTGCTTTTCTTATTTTAGTTCTGATTCCAACATTGATGAATTTTCCAAAGACGGTTGCAGCAAACATTATGGGAACTGTTCCAAGTCCGAATAAAATCATAACTGCAGCACCGGAGATTGCATTTCCACTTGCGATCGCTCCGGCTAAAGCAACGTAAACTAAACCGCAGGGAAGAAATCCGTTTAGAATTCCGATTAAAAACATTGCAGAGAATGTTCCTTTTTTAAAGAGCACTCCGATGTTTTCTTTTAATGGCTGTGCAAGTTTTTGTGTAATTGGATGTTGAGCAAAGTAGTTTTTGTACTTTTGTGGAAGAAGAACAGCAATGATAATTGCCACACCCAAAATAATTGAAACAACCTGCTGCGCTCCTGCAAGTGCAATTCTTCCACCGAGCAAACCGAGAATCGCACCAAGAAAAGAATAAGTAACAACTCTTCCTAAATTGTATAAAATTCTTCCTGTAAAAAAAGAAAGATTGGAAGAATCAGGAACAGGCAATGCAATGGCAATCGGTCCGCACATACCAATGCAATGTAAACTACCGACTAATCCTACTAAAAATGCTGCTAAAATTTCCGGGGACATAATTTTAATAATCCATTCATCCTGAATTTATTTCAGGATCTTTCTATTTCCTCCCAAAGATGCTGAAACAAGTTCAGCATGACAAATCCTCACTCAACCGTAATCGCCTTCTCATTATAATACCCATCCCCGTCCATCATCCAGTTAAGCTTTAAACGCCAAAAGCCTTTCTCAAGTCGTTGCGTTGGAATAATCTGGTTTCCAACATCATTTAACAGCAATGGAATTTTGAAATCCAGATTCGGATTTGATGGACGGTAAAAATAAATTTCTCCGGTAATGTTTTTGTTTAAGTAATCTTTTGGAAAAAGTATGCTTAGTTCCTGTCCATTAAAATTTATTTCTACTTCTTCATTAAGAGCTATTGTTCTACTCTGCTTATCAATTTCATCCTGGTATTTAAGTGAGTTCTCGTAGTACTTATCTGTTACAAGATTCACATCCTGATTCATAAAAATTACAGTCATCGTAACAGTAACTAAAATAAAAATAATTATCCCTATTACGATTCCTGTACCCCAGTTCCAATTAATCTTCTTTTTCATTTTCCTTTATTTTCTTTAACGGGGCAAGAAATGAAGTTGAGACTTTTTTAATCAATTTATCTCCACTATAGACTCCAACATCAATTGGAGTACTCATTTTAGTTAGTTCAGTTTTGGGAAGAAGAACCAAAAACTTTGCATCCACATTCCCTTGAGGTTCAATTACTATATCGTTACCGATAAGTTTTAGTTCTCCCCCGATACCTTCAAGTTTTACCGATACGGGGATTTTATCAAAAGTTTTATTTACGATATTAAGATCGTAAAGATTGCTGACCATATTATTTGGTTGTTCCTGATAAAGTAAACCAGGAGTTCTTAAAACGGTTACACTAAAATCTGTTCTGTTCAATAAAAGAATAACCAGTACACTAACAAGCACTGTTAAAAGTGCAGAGTAACCAATTGCACGTGGTGTAAATTTCCATTTTGCTTTTTTCTCAATTGAATTTAAAGAGGCATATCTAATCAATCCTCTCGGTCTTTTTATTTTGTCCATAATATCATCGCAGGCATCTATGCAGGCAGTGCAGTTTACACATTCAAGCTGAATTCCGTTCCTGATATCAATTCCAGTAGGACATACTTCTACACACTGAAAACATTCAATGCAATCGCCTCGATTTTCCCAACCTTCATCTCTCCTAAATCTTTTTCTCGGCTCACCGCGAATGTTATCATAAGCAATAACGATAGAATCACGATCAAGTAAAACTCCCTGCAATCTTCCGTAGGGACAAACAATTGTGCAAGCTTGTTCACGGAAGTTCGAGAAAACAAAATAAAACACTCCGGAAAAGGAAAGGAAAATATTTGAAATGATGAATGCGATTGCAAAGAAAATTATATGCTTTACAAACTTTCTGAAAAATTTATTCGCACTCCAGGGTGCTGCTTTTAGTTTACGCTGGTCTTTAGAATCTCCTTCAATAATATATTCAATTTTTCTGAAAACCATCTCAAGGAAAATCGTCTGTGGACAAGCCCAACCGCAAAAGATTCTACCAAACACTGCAGTAAACAGAATTACAAAAACGATCATAGAGATAAAAGCAATAACAAGAAGATGAAAATCCTGAGGACCGAAAAGGATTCCGAAAAGAATAAATTTTCTGTTAATAAAATCGAAAAGCATAAACGGATGACCGTTTACTTTTATAAAGGGAGTAATAAAAAGGATTAAAAGTAAAACAGCAGAAACAACTATTCTCGCCCTATGAAATCTTCCGGAAGGCTTTTTAGGATAGACCCATTTTCTTTTCCCCTCAGAAGTAACTGTTGCTAATTGATTCCTGAAAGTTTGATATTCTTCATCGTATAGCTGTTGTTCAAGAGTGTCTTCGTTCATCTTAACATTAAAATATTTTTTTGAATTAAGAATAACGATTTATGATTTTAGAAGTTCATAAATCGAACATCGTCAATCATCAATCGTCATTCATTCGGTTTTTCGTTTTCCTTATTATCATCGTCACCAGACCAGATTTGGCCTTCCGGCGGTTTTGGATTTGCAGGTTTTGTTCCCTGCAGACTAAGAACGTAACTGGCAACATCCTGAATTTGCTTCGCATTCAATTGTGACTGCCAGCTTATCATTCCTTTATCTGGGGCTCCGTACTTAATTGTTTTAAAAACATTTTTAATTCCCCCGCCGTGAATCCAATATTTATCTGTAAGATTAGGACCGACAATTCCGCCTCCATCAGCAGCATGACAAGCAATACAGTTTGCTTCAAAGATTTGTTTACC
>JARRKF010000011.1:0-8284 GCA_037388405.1 Ignavibacteriaceae bacterium
AGAAAGAGTTAGACCTGATTATGCTGAATCAGGAATTATATTACTCTCAACTCAGTAATTTTTTTAATGTAAAAATAGTTAACAAAATAACTTCCTATATTTTTTATGATAGGTCTCAGAAAAAAGAACTTTTCGGATCAGCTAATGCTGATGTAGCAAAACCCTGGCTTTACAGTGTTTATATTTCGTTCGATAGCTGGGAAAGTACTCTTAAACATGAAATAGCACATTGCTTTACTGCTGACTTTGGTTCGGGCATATTTAAACTGGCTGCCGGATTTAATCCAGCCTTAATTGAAGGTGCTGCTGAATCTGCTGACGGGTTTTATGATGAGAACGGAATTAATTATTTAGCTGCCTTAGCATATCAAAATAATTACAAAATCAATATTGAATCATTGTTAAACAGCTTTAGTTTTTTTAGCAGCGTATCGAGTTTATCTTACATTTATTCAGGTTCTTTTGCTAAGTATTTAGTTTCAAATTATGGAATTCAGAAATTTAAAATCTTATATCAAACTAATGATTTTGAAAAAACTTATAATAAAAATCTGACGGATGTAGTTAAGGATTATCAAAATTTTTTGGATACTTTAACTGTAACTTCAACAAAAGAAAAAGCGGATTACTATTTTGGCCGCAAGCCTTTGATTAGTAAAGTTTGTCCAAGATATATTTCATCAAGTTTAAGTGAAGCCTGGATGTTATATCAATCAAAAAATTATTCCGAATCAAAGAATATCTTTGAAGAGATTCTTTTAAAGGCTGAAAACTATAGCGCCATTGTAGGTTTGAGCAAGATTTATGAAGATAATGATTCGTTGGATAAAGCTATAAATACTCTTCATACAAATTTGAAAAAATTTTCAGGAACAAGTACCGAATACGATATTAAATTCAGATTAGCTGATTTATACATCAAAAATTCGGAAACAGAAAAAGCAGAACAGTTGTACAAATCAATATTAAAAGCAAAACCAAATCGTCGTCTGGTTTTGTTATCTGAAACTAGAATTGCCTTAATTCAAAATGGAACTGTGAAGGAATATGTTGAAGGAAGCGATTTCGATAAATATATTTTATTAAAAAAGGTAAATGCCAAAGAATATGAATACGCGTCAATTCCGTTGATGATAGATTTAAGCATTTCACTTAATGAAGATTACAATCTGTTTCTGGAGGGCTTCAAACAAAATTTTGAAGTTAATGATGAATTGAGCAGTTTCGCAATTTTCAGGTTATCTGAATATGCTACAAGTAATTTTGATTTTGTTACTGCCAGAAGATTAGCAAGTCTGGCTTTTAGGTATAAAGCTAATCCTAATTTGTCGGACCTCCTTAAAAATAATATTTCAAAAACGGAATGGTTCGTAAAAAATGCAGAAAAAGTTTTAAATGAAATAAATCACCTATCTAATTAAAGTTTATGAACCTGAAATCCAGATTAAAAGAATATAAATTTTTACAAAAAGCTTCCGAAACAGCCGAAGATGTCGGTGTTGAAGTTTTTGTTGTTGGTGGATTTATTCGTGATTTAATATTAAAAAAGGAAGTCGAAGACATCGATTTTCTGGTAATCGGTGATGTGGCAAAATATGCTAAAAGTTTTGCTAACTCAGTTGGTATTGATGACATAGTTATTTATAAAAATTTTGGAACAGCACATTTTAATCATCAGGGATTAAATTTTGAATTTGTAGCAGCAAGAAAAGAATCGTATAAAAAGACCAGCCGAAAACCAACAGTATCCGAGGGAACTTTTTCGGATGACATATCTCGTCGTGATTTTACAATTAATACAATAGCAGCATCCGTTTCAGCAGAAAAATTTGGCGAAGTAACAGATCTTTTTAATGGTATAGATGATATTGAGAGAAAAATTATTAGAACTCCTCTTAATCCGATGGAAACTTTTGATGATGATCCTCTAAGAATTTTAAGAGCATTTCGGTTTGCTTCTCAATTAAATTTTGAAGTTGCCGATGATATTCTAAAAGCAGCCGAAGAAATGAGAGAAAGGTTAAGTATCGTTTCGCAGGAGAGAATCACCGATGAATTTTTGAAAATTTTAAAATCGCCAAAACCTTCAATAGGACTGACACTTCTCCAAAAGTCGAAAGTAATGGAAGTAATCTTCCCCGAAATATCAAAAATGATCGGTGTTGAACAAAGAGATGATTATCATCACAAAGATGTTTTTTATCATACGCTTGAAGTTGTGGATAATATTTCTAAAAAAACGGATGATGTCTGGCTCCGGTTTGCAGCACTGGTTCACGATATTGCAAAACCCAAAACGAAAAGATTTGTAAAAGGAATAGGTTGGACCTTTCACGGACATGAGGAACTCGGTGCAAGAATGATGAAATCAATTTTTAAAAGAATGAAACTGCCAATGGGTAAACTTGATTATGTTGAAAGATTAGTAAGACTTCACCTGAGACCAATCGCATTAGTTAGTGATGAAGTAACAGATTCAGCTATCAGGAGAATGGTAGTTGCAGCCGGTGAAACTCTTGATGATTTGATTACTCTTTGTCGTGCAGATATTACAAGTAAAAATCCAGATAAGAGAGAAAGATACTTGCAGAATTATGAAATCGTAATGCAAAAAGTGAAGGAAGTTGAAGAGAAAGACAAATTACGTGCTTTTCAGTCACCTGTAAGTGGTGATGTTATTATGGATGTTTGTAACCTAAAGCCATCCAAAAAAGTTGGGGAAATAAAGTCTGCAATTGAAGAAGCTATTCTTGATGGTGTAATTACTAATAATTATGAAGAAGCTTACAATTACCTTTTAAAGATTAAAGATCAGTTTCTGAAAAATTAATTCAATTTATAATTTAACTCTAAAACCTAAAAGATAAGTTTTATCATTCAACACAGCGTTATTATTCTTTACTCCAAGATAAAAATCGAACGGAATTTTTTCTTTGGCCTTTAGCATTTCATTTTTTGTTCTAAGAATTTCATTCTGATTTGAAAGAAGTAATCTTGAATCCAGAGATGCAGTTGTATCTGGCTTTGCTTTTTTATCCTTATGAAGCACTAAAGCATAAACAAGAATTCCGGCTACAAGCAAACCCCCAACAATGTAAATGTAAGAATTATCATTTGAGTCAGAACTCTGAGATGTGCTACTGCCGCCACCGATTTCTTCGAAAATTTTAAGATTACTCTGACCGTAAATTTCTGAAGAAAGCAAAATTATTGACAAAGATAATATCAGGGTCAATGTGTATCTGGATAGTCTGGAAAGAAGTTGCATAAATTCGCCTCAAATTTGTTACCCTTAATATATAACATTTTTCAAAAAGTATTCAACCAATTGAATTTTCCCGCTGATGTTTTTTTGAATTGAAGTATGTGCGAAAGGTGACTAAACTTTACGACCGAATATGTAATTATAATACCGCCTGTAAAGTTAACTATTTAAAGTGTTCTGTGTAGCTTATTTTTGTAGCGGGATTTACACATTCACTTAAAATTTTGTAACATTGTATGTTATCTAACTGTCTAATTTCAATAAAAGAGAATTAAAGGGAGATCAGAATGCGATCAATTATTCTAGTAATTTTTTTAATAGCTTTTACTAATAACATTGTACCTCAGGAAAAATTAACTCTTGAGAAAGCAATCGGAATAGCGCTAAACAAAAACTCAACATTCCTCAAAAGTTCAGATCAAATTAAAAGTTATGAATCGGGTGTTATGGCTGCTTACGGAAATTTTTTACCTACTTTGGGACTAAATGCTTCCTGGGATTGGAGTAAATCTGATACTAAAGGAATAGGAACTGTTAATATAAATGGTATTCCTGTGCCTATACTAAGTTCAACCGAAATTTCGAGAAATTATAGCGGAGCAATTTACAGCAACTGGACTCTCTTTGATGGCCTTTCGAATTATGCTCAGCTATCTCAAAGTAAAAATAATTTAGAATCAGCAGAGTTCAGTTTGGAAAGAATAAAACAGGATATAGTGTATCAGACAATGTCATTATACTATCAGGTGGTATATAATGAACAGTTATTAAATGTGAAAAAAGATGATTTAAAGTGGAATGAAAAAAATCTTGAAACAATAAAAGAAAGAAATCGTCTTGGTGCTGCAACTCTTGCAGATGTATATCAGCAGGAAGTTGCAAAAGGCAACGCTGAACTCGAACTGATCAATACAGAAAATAGACTTGAAACAGCAAAGAAAGATTTACTATTCTATCTAGGGATTGATGTTCTAGAGGAATTTACGTTTACGGATACTTTAACTCAGGCTGATTCTGAAATTCTTAAAAATAAACTTAACACAGAATATAAAGATATTACTTCTCTTGTGAATCAAGCTTTGCAGGATAGATTAGACTACAAAAGTGCAACGTTAAATTTTGAGAGTTCTAAAGATGCAATCAGGATTGCACAATCAGGACACTGGCCAAGCTTAACAGCAAGTGGAAGTTATTCTTATTACACTGACAATCTTTCAACTATTGATAAGAGAAAAACGCTTTCTTTTGGCTTGAATCTTAACTTCCCAATCTTTCTTGGATGGTCTGTTAGTAATCAGGTTCAGCTGACAGAGGTTCAATCTAAAATAAGTGAAATTGAAATGAGTGATCTTGAAAGAGATATCAAGCGACAAATAAAAACTACAAATCTCGATCTCCAGGCTGCGCAAAAGGGATTATTAGTAAGTGAAAACAATGTTGCGGCTGCAAAAGAGAATCTTAGGATTGAAGAAGAAAAGTACGCTCTTGGTTCCGGTAAATTACTGGATGTGCTTTTAGCAAACTCGCGTTACACTACTGCAATAACTGATTTGTTAAATTCGCAATTCGGATTTATCGTTTTAAGTCAACAACTTAAATATAACCTCGGCGTTTTAGATTATAAAGAATATGAACAATAGCATTTAAAGGAGAATAATAGAATGCCAAACGGTCAAAGAAAAAAATCGAAGAAAAAACTTTTTATATTCGGTGGATTAGGTCTTTTAGTAGTAATACTTATCATAGTAGTACTGGTAGGCGGCAGTAAAGAAAATATAATTCTGGTTCAGGTTGAGAAAGTCCAGAAACGGGATATAACTCAAACTGTTACTGCTACAGGTACAATTGATCCTGAATTTAAAGTTGTCATTACACCCGAGGTAACCGGAGAAATTATTGATCTGCCTGTAAAGGAAGGTGACACAGTAAAAAAAGGACAGCTTCTGATTAAGATTAAAGGTGATCAATATATGGCACAGAAAGATAGGTTGGAAGCTAACTTAAAATCTTCTGAAGCTAACCTGCAAATGCGAGATGCCGAATTACACAGGGTTGAATTAGAATATGATCGTTCAAAAGAATTACATAGCAAAGGATTAGCGAGTGATTCAGAACTTGAAGCAGCACAGACAAATTATCTCACTGCAAAAGCCACTTATGAAGCTGCAGCAGCTAATGTACTTCAGAGTAAAGCTCAGTTAAGAGAAGTTCTGGATATATTATATAAAACTACTATTTATTCTCCGATGGATGGAATCGTTACTCAGCTAAATGTTGAGCTTGGTGAAAGAGTGCTTGGGAGTGGTTTTACTCAGGGAACAAATATTATGACGGTTGCAGATCTGAAAAATATTGAAGCAGTTGTTGATGTTGACGAAAATGATGTTGTTCTGGTTTCAATTGGTGATACAGCAAATGTAACTGTTGATGCATTCGGTGATAAAATATTTCATGGAGTTGTTAAGGAAATTGGTAACAGCGCAAAACAAACAGGTTTGGGAACTCAGGAACAGGTTGTTAACTTTTCCGTGAAGGTAAAGTTGATAGATCTTGATCCTAACTTACGACCCGGAATGTCCTGTAACGCAGATATTGAAACAGAAACAGTTGCAAATGTAATAAGCGTACCGATTCAGAGTGTTACTGCGAGAACTGATGTACCGGTGGAAAATGATTCTTTAAAATCAGAAGAAAAAGACGAAGGTGAATTCGGAACTTTCGAAAAAAAGAAACCTAAAGAAGTGGTTTTTCTTGCAAAGAATGGTAAAGCCGAAATGGTAGTGGTTGAAACCGGAATAAGTGATGATAATTATCTTCAAATTAAAAAAGGTATTGAGGAAGGTGATGAAGTTATTTCCGGAAGTTATAGAGCTATTTCACGTGAACTTGAAAATGGTTCTGTAATACGAGTAGAAAAGAAGAAAAATAATCAGGGTGAAGAAGTAGCAGAAAACTAATATCAAACAATCGGCAAAAAAATGAATATTATTAACATAGAACACATTGCAAAAATATATCAGGTTGGGACTGAAGAAGTACAGGCGCTTAGAGATGTTTCACTCAGGATTGACAAGAATGAATATGTTGCGATAATGGGTCCTTCTGGTTCGGGTAAATCTACATTAATGAATATGCTCGGTTGTCTTGATACTCCAACAAAAGGAAAATACGAATTCAACAGTGTAAATGTGAGCGATATGACCGATAATGATTTAGCAAGAATTAGAAATAAAGAAATTGGATTTGTATTTCAGACGTTTAATTTACTGCCAAGGTCCGATGCACTCCATAATGTTGAACTTCCTTTAATTTATGCCGGAATCAATTATGCAGAAAGAAGAGAAAGAGCTGAGAAAGCTCTGGTTGATGTTGGTCTTGCTGATAGAATTCATCACAAACCAAATGAACTTTCCGGCGGTCAGAGACAAAGAGTTGCAGTAGCAAGAGCTCTGGTTACAAATCCCTCTATAATTCTTGCTGATGAACCAACAGGAAACCTCGACTCAAAAACCGGTGAAGAGATAATGATTTTGTTCAACGAGATTCACGAAAAAGGAAACACCATCATTCTTGTAACACACGAAGAATATATCGCAGAACATGCTGCAAGAATAATTAGATTAAAAGATGGATTAATTGAGAAGGATGAAAAGGTAACAAATAGATACGTTCCAATTTCAAAGAAAGAAGTGGTTTAATCCAAGGTGATTAATGATGGCAATGATTTATGTGTTGAATAAAATTGTTAATGACTTATGTTTAAATCAAAATAATTTTAATAGATAAATATGCGATACATTTTATTCGAATTTAAAGAAGGATTACTAATTGCTTTGCGTGCACTGCGAGCAAACAAGGTACGCACTTCTTTAACTATGCTCGGAATATTTATAGGCATCACAGTTGTCGTTTTGATGTCAACTGCAATAAAGGGAATTGACAATTCATTTCAGAATGGTATTAGTGCACTGGGCTCAGATGTTCTCTATATCGATAAATGGGCATGGTTTTCAAATGAAGATTGGTGGAAGCTGCGTAACAGAAGAAGCATTGATATGGCAGACTACGAAAAATTTAAAGAGCTTGCCCGTCTTCCGATTGCAGTTGCTCCCGTAATAAATTCTGTGCAGACAGTAAAGTTTGGTGAAAGGAGAGTTGAGAGTGTTTTTCTCAATGGCTCTTCATCAGATTATGTAAAGACAACTAATTTTACTTTTGCTCAGGGAAGATTTTATAATGAAATTGAAAGCAAATCTGCCAGACAGGTAGCAGTTATCGGAAGTGAAGTTGCAACTAAA
The DNA here is from genome assembly GCA_037388405.1 of Ignavibacteriaceae bacterium. Classification (GTDB taxonomy): domain Bacteria; phylum Bacteroidota; class Ignavibacteria; order Ignavibacteriales; family Ignavibacteriaceae; genus IGN2. The sequence goes on from JARRKF010000011.1 coordinate 7,564, forward strand.
CTCTTTCCTCGCGGTGATGCACTCGATAAAACAATTAAAATCGGAGGCGATAATTTTAAAATCGTTGGGGTTCTTGCGGAGCAGGGAAGTTTCATTCTAGGTCCTTTTAACCCTGACAATCAGGTTTTTATTCCTATCGGTTCGATATTCAAAAATTTTATTGCTCAGCATAGAGGCACAGTTACAATAAATGTAAGAGCTCCAAATCCTGCAATGGTAGAAGAAACAAAAGCTGAAGCCGAAGGTGTTATGAGAAAAGTTCGAGGATTGAAATATGATGAGGAAGATGACTTTTCAATCAACCAGCAGGAAGCACTGATGGAAAATTATAATTCTGTTGTTGGAGTAATTCAGATTGCTGGATTATTTATTACGGGGTTATCCCTTTTTGTTGGTGCAATTGGTATAATGAATATCATGTTCGTTTCAGTCAGAGAAAGAACAAAGGAGATCGGTATACGTAAAGCTATCGGTGCAAAAAAGAGAACAATTCTAACTCAATTTCTATTGGAATCTTCTTCTATTTGTTTACTCGGAGGAATTGCTGGATTAATTGCTGCTATTCTTGGCAGTATGGCATTGAACCAATATTTTCCAACATCCATTCAACCTAGCGCAGCAGTTATTGCAATTGGAGTTAGTGCACTGACCGGAATTCTTTCAGGATTTGCCCCTGCTTACACAGCAGCTAAACTAGATCCGGTCGATTCATTAAGGTATG
>JARRKF010000012.1:0-505 GCA_037388405.1 Ignavibacteriaceae bacterium
GTGGAGCTCAGAATCTTTCCGATGCTGAATTGGTTGCTATATTACTCAGGACAGGTAAAAAAGGAAAATCTGTAATTGAAATTGCCAGGGAAATAATAAACAAGGAAAAAAACCTGGCTGTGCTTGCTACCAGAACAGTCACTTCGTTAAAAAAGATTGATGGAATTGGTAATGATAAAGCTGCAACTCTTGCAGCAGCATTTGAGTTAAGCAGAAGAATCTTATCGCAGTCAAAATCTTTATCAAATAAAAAAATAACTTCTCCACAAGATATTGCAGAATTTTTTATTCCAATTTTAAGAGATGAATTAAAGGAAAAGTTTATTGTGGTCTGTTTGAATTCATCAAATAAAATTAGCAGCTACGAAACAATATCAATTGGAAATCTTAATTCAAGTGTGGTACACCCACGGGAAGTATTTAAAGTAGCAATTGATAATTCTTCGGCTAATATAATTTTAATTCATAACCACCCAAGTGGAAATCCAGAACCAAGCAACGAGGA
>JARRKF010000012.1:558-8699 GCA_037388405.1 Ignavibacteriaceae bacterium
TTTCTTTCTACTTTCAAATATGCTAGTTGTAAGTTAACTTTTTCTAAATCTAAATTAATTAACATAATCAATTATATAATCGGAGGTTACATATGAGTCTGATTAAAAGTTTCAGAACCCCCGTGCTTGCAGTTGTAATGTTTGTAAGCGTTACCTTATTAGCAGGTTGCGGTGGTTTAAGTGAAGCTCAAATAGCTGAACTTAACTCCCTACGTGAGGAAGTAAAATCCCTCGAATCTGAAGCAAGTTCACTTAGAGATCAGAAAGCACAGCTTGAATCAGAAATTCAGACAATAAATCGTAAATTGGCTGAATGTAACAAGCAAAAGGAAGAAACCAAGGCAAACCTTGAAAAATTGCCTAAATAATTAACAGGAATTTTAAACAAAAATTAATGGAGAAAAATAAATGAAACTCACAAAAATTTTAGTTGGTTTTATTTCCATTCTTTTCCTGTTATCTCTTTCTTCCTTTGCACAAGAAAATGAGATGACTAAAGAAGAATGGGAAGCTGAAATGACCCGTCTCACCGGTCAAAAACAATCATTGAATTCTGAAATAGAAACTCTTAATAAAGACATCGAAAACCTGAAGACTGTTAAAGCCGGTTAGCAGGATCCTGAAGCTTGCATAGACGAGTTATACGCTGTAGTTGGTGCAACAAGAAGCGATGTTGATAATTTCAGAAATGCTGTTAATGAACTTGAAGGAAAGATTAAAAGAAAAGAAGGTCCGAAAGCTGACAGACAGGCTGACCTAAATGCATTAAAGATGAACAAAATCAGTGCTCTACCTGAATTCTTCGATAAAGTTCATAACAAAATGCAGCAAGCACTTGACGAATGGGTAGAAGCTCCATCCGTAATTTCCTATACAGTTGTTAAAGGTGATTGTCTCTGGAATATTGCTAAGAAAAAAGAACATTACGGTAATGCATTTGCATGGCCTGTAATTTATAAGGCTAACAGAGATAAAATAAAGAACCCTGATCTTATTTATCCGAAGCAGGTATTCTCTATTCCACCTCTAACTCAGGAAGAGAAAGATAAATACGAAAAGTTAAGAAAGAATTATAAACCAGCACCGGTTCAATAAAAATTTCTTGGCTTGTTTAAATTATTTTATTCTGAAAAAACCCTCCTTCCTTAACTGGAAAGAGGGTTTCTTCATTTAAACCAAATTATGACGGCGATTGAAAAGAAAATAATTTTAGAAAATGTAAATATGCAGGAACTTCTTGGAACTGGTGATTCCAATCTTAAAGTTCTTGAGGACAGGTTTAACACAAGTATTACTGTAAGAGGCGATAATGTTATTCTAAAAGGAGTACTGCAAGAAGTTGATGTAATTGAAAAGGTGCTTAAGGAAATGACGTATGTATTAAATACAAGCGGAAAGTTGAATACTAATGATGTTAATACCATACTTGATTTGACGATAGAAGGTAAAGAGTTAGTCGATGAAGATGAGTTGGATACAATTGTTCTTTATACCAAGAAGGATGTTATTAAAGCCCGAACGAGTGGACAAATAAATTACATTAATCTCGCTCGTAAAAATGACATTTGCTTTGCGATTGGACCGGCTGGAACTGGGAAGACTTATCTTGCAGTTGCTATTGCTGTTTCTGCATTAAAAAGAGGTTTAGTTAAAAAATTAATTCTTGCCCGACCTGCTGTTGAAGCCGGTGAAAGTCTAGGATTTTTACCAGGTGATTTTCGTGAAAAGATCGATCCATACCTTCGTCCGCTATATGATGCGCTTGATGATATGATCCCATCGGAAAAGTTGAAAATCTATATTGAGAAAAGAGTGATTGAAATTGTTCCGCTTGCTTATATGCGCGGTAGAACATTGAACAACGCATATGTAATTCTTGATGAAGCACAAAACTCAACAACAATGCAGATGAAAATGTTTTTAACAAGGTTAGGTGGAAATTCTAAATCAATCATCACAGGAGATATTACTCAGATTGATCTTCCGCCAAAACAGGTAAGTGGTTTGATTCAGGCTAAAGATATATTATCTAAAGTTGATGGAGTTGCTTTCGCTTATTTTGATAAAAGTGATGTTGTAAGACATAAGCTTGTTAAAGATATTATAGATGCTTATGAAAAGTTTAATAACAATAAAAACGGAAATTCCTAAACTAACTTTTTACTTTCTTCCCAATAATAATCCATTTCTTTCAGATTAGATTCGGTCAGTTTTTTCCCTGATTCTTTAATTTTTCTTTCAACATAACCAAACCGGTTAATAAATTTTGTGTTAGTTCTACGAAGCGCATTTTCCGGATTGACACTTAGAAAGCGAGCATAGTTTACCAAAGCAAAGAAAACATCACCTATTTCATCTTCCAGTTTATCAAAATTTCCTTCACCTTCTGATTTGTGCATCTCTTCAACTTCTTCAATTACTTTTTTCCAGACGTCCTCTTTCTTTTCCCAGTCGAATCCAACTTTTGCAGCTTTCTCCTGCAGCCTGTGAGCTCTTTGCAATGCAGGAAGCATTTCTGGAACACCATCGAGAACAGATTCTCTTCCTTCACTTAACTTTATTTCTTCCCAGTTCTTTTTCACTTCCTCTGAATTTGATACTTTTACTTCACCAAAAATATGAGGATGTCTTCTTATAAGTTTTTCTCTTATCGATTCTATTACATCATCAATAGTAAAGCTTTTTGTTTCTGAAGCAATAATAGTGTGAAATACAACGTGAAGTAGTAAATCACCAAGTTCATTTTTAAGATCTTCATAATTTTGTTTATCGATAGCTTCTATAACTTCATAAGCTTCTTCGATAGTTGCGGCTTTAATTGAGTCATTTGTCTGTTCCCGGTCCCACGGACATTCTTTCCTTAATCTTTTAACAATCTCAACGAATTCGTTAAATTTGTTTTCAGTCATAAACAAAATCCTTATTGTTACATTTAATTATTTACTAGAACATAATTCAATTCAAATTTAATCAAAATAAAACTATTGATTTACAGAGGAATAAAGAAATGATAGAAGAAAAAATCAACCAAATGGGAATAGAAATTCCGGAAGCAGCGAAACCTTTAGCAGCATACATTCCTGCGTTGAAAGTTGAAAATTTAATAATGACTTCTGGTCAGGTTCCCGTTTCTAACGGCGTAATTAAATTTCAGGGAAAAGTTGGGAAAGATCTTTCAGAGGATGAAGGAAAAGAAGCTGCAAAACTTTGTGCAATTAATTGTCTTAGTGCAGTTAAAAGTTTAATTGGTAATCTGGATAAGATTAAAAGAATTATAAAACTTACAGTTTTTGTAAACAGTTCCACTGGATTTACAGCTCAACCAAAAGTAGCAAACGGTGCATCTGAATTTATTGTTGAAGTTTTTGGAGATATTGGAAAACACGCACGGAGTGCTGTAGGTGTGAGCGAACTTCCGCTTAATTCAGCCGTCGAAATTGAAATGATAGTTGAAGTCTGATTAATTGTTTGAAAACGTATAAATTCGCTTATAAATTTTCAAAACTTCAACTTTAAACCAAATTGCTCCCTTGAATCTGAGATTTTGCAATAGGTATATTTGAAATAAGAAATTAATGGGAAAGTTTTAATGTTAAGAGAAATGCTCAAAGCGAAAATACATCGGGTAACAGTTACAGAAGCCGAACTTTATTACGAGGGCAGTATTACAGTTGACAAAGATTTACTTGAAGCTGCCGACATACTTCCTTACGAAAAAGTGCAGGTTTTAAATTTTAATACTGGTTCTAGAATTGATACTTATACAATCGAAGGAAAAGCTGGCAGCGGAACAATTTGTCTAAACGGACCGGCTGCAAGGCTTGGTTCAGTTGGTGATGAAGTGATAATTGTAAGTTATATACAGGTTCCTGAAACAGAAATTAAAAGCTTTAAACCAAAAATAGTTCTGGTGGATAAGAAAAATAAAATCAGTAAAGTCCAGTAATTACAATTGGGAAAAGATTATTCTTGCTTTTAGTAAGTTATTTTTATAAAATTGAATGAAATTTAAGGTGATAATTTGAAGAATATAATATTATTTGTTTTATTGTCGACTATCTGTATCATTGCTCAATACAGAGATAACGGCATTGAGACCACCAGTGTTAAAGACGGAATTGTATCTCAGAATTCAAATGCACTTTTCGGTTTTCTCAATTCAGATGATTTTATTATGCGCCATTCTCTTAGTATGAGTTATTCTTCTTTTGCGGGACAGGGAGTCTCTTTAACAACTTACACAAACAGTATGTTCTATAGATTGATGAGCAATTTAAATGTTCAACTTGATGTAAGCGTAATGTATTCTCCTTATAGTACGCTTGGCGATAAATTTCAAAAAGATATTTCAGGAATTTATATCAGTAATGCTGCAGTAAACTATCATCCGTGGGAAAATTTCTCTGTTCATTTGCAATACAGAACAATGCCATTCGGGTATGGATATTATCATCCTTTTTATGGCTACGGTTCTCCGTTTGATTATGGTGGTAGCGCGTTTCAATCTGTATCGCCATTTGAAAACAAATAAATAAGATTGATACTTTATAAGTGACAGGAGTAAAAATTTCCAGCAATAAAAATAAAGATCACTTCAAAAAAATTCTTTTCTTTAACATTTCTATTATTATTCTCGTTTTAATTAATATTTATCTTGGTTATTCTCTAACAAAAATAATTATCATTAATTTCGGTAGTGATGATGATGTTACTAAGCAGGTAAATACCAGTAAAATAAAAATCGAAGTATTAAACGGTTGCGGTATTGCAGGTGTTGCTGAAAAATTAACTGATTATTTACGAACGAGCGGTTTTGATGTTGTAAAACTTGGAAACTATCGATCATTTCAGATAGAAAATAGTATTGTTATTGCAAGAAACGAAAAAATTCAAAACGCTCAGAGAATTGCTGTAGCTTCAGGTCTGAGTCCAGAAAGTGTTATTCAGCAGACGAATCCTGAATACCTTCTTGATGTCACTTTCATCCTTGGCAAAGATTATAAAAAATTAATTCCACTTCAAAAGAGGGCAAATTGAATTCAAAAGATTTAGCTTACAAAATCTCAGATATTATTTTTACAAAAAAAGGTTTTAATGTCGTAGCAATTGACTTAAGAAAATTGGTTTCCTTCACAGACTATTTTGTTATCTGTTCCGCAGATTCTGACACACAAGTAAAAGCAATTTCAGACCAGCTTGATAAAGCATTATCTGAAGAAGGAATAAAGTGCTGGCATAAAGAGGGATTGAAAGCATTAAGCTGGGTTTTAATGGATTATGTGGATGTCGTTGTTCATATATTCAAAAAAGAATCACGCGAATTCTATAACCTTGAAAAACTTTGGGGCGATGCTCCCTCAGAAAAAATATCCGATCCGCTGGTTAAGGAATCTAAAGGTTCAGGTTAAAGTTAAATTTTTCTTTTAGATAGTTTTTTCAAGTCTGCTTCTTTAATAAGTTTGCATATCAGATTTCATCCAATGATAAATTTATAAATTGAAAAAGTATCTTCATAAAATATTTGCTGATGCAATTGAGCGGTTGCCGTATCTTGCCGATATTGAATTAGTATTTGATACCCCTAAAATAGAAACCCACGGTGATCTTTCTTCAAATGCAGCGATGATTTTATCGAAAAAACTAAAAAGAAACCCGCGAGATATCGCCACAGAAATCATTTCAAATCTTGATATTGATGAATCGATTATCATTAAAACTGAAATAGCCGGACCAGGTTTTATTAATTTTTATTTTTCACCTGTTTTTGTTGCAGAAATAGTTATAGAAATAATTGAACGCGAAGATGATTTTGGGAAATCAAAAAAATATGAAGGTAATAAAGCTAATGTTGAGTTCGTTTCTGCGAATCCTACCGGTCCTTTAACAGTTGGTCACGGAAGAAATACAGTAGTTGGTGATACGGTTGCGAATCTTCTTGAATGGATTGGTTACAAAGTTGACCGGGAATACTACTTCAACAATGCCGGAAGGCAAATGCGTATTCTAGGTGATTCTGTCAGAATCAGGTATCTGAATCTTTTAGGTAAACAAATTGATTTTCCCGATGATTATTATCAGGGAGAATACATAAACGATATTGCGAAGAAATTAAAAGAAGAATTTGGTGATAAATTAATAAAAGAACCTGCCGAAGGTAAATTCAAAGAAGCTGCTGAGACTGAAATCTTTAATAATATAAAAGATACTTTAATTCGAATCGGTGTGCATCATAAACTTTTCTTTAATGAAAAATCTCTTTACGAAGATGGGAAGATAACTGAGCTTTTAAATAAATTTAAAGAAGCAGGTTTGTCTTATGAAAAAGATAATGCGACCTGGCTAAAGCTTTCTGAAATCAGAAGCGGAGAAGATAAAGTAATCGTTAAAGCTACCGGCGAACCAACATACAGATTGCCCGACATTGCTTATCATATTACTAAGTTTGAACGTGGTTATGATTTAATGGTAGATATTTTCGGATCGGACCATAACGATACTTATCCTGATGTTTTAGCCGGATTAAGAGCTTTAGGTTTCGATGATTCCAAAGTAAAAGTACTTATTCACCAGTTTGTAACTTTCTTGAAGGATGGTGAGGTTGTAAAAATGTCCACGAGAAAAGATGAGTTCACTCCTTTGGATGAATTAATTGATGAGATTGGAAGCGATGTTGTAAGATACTTTTTTAATATGCGATCCATTTCATCGCATATGAATTTTGATATTGATCTTGCAAAGAAACAGAGTGATGAAAATCCTGTTTTTTATTTACAGTATGCTCACGCACGGATTTGCTCAATTATTCGTACTGTTGAATCTGAAAAGCTGAAACCAGAAGTTGAAAATCTAAAACTTTTGAATTCAGAAGAAGAACAGGTCCTGTTGAAGAAGCTTCATAAATTTGAAGATGAAGTTTTATACAGTGCAGAGAATTTCGAGACACAAAGGATCTGTACTTATCTTGAAGAACTTGCCGCAGCGTTTCATAGATTTTATACATTTAAAAGAATACTCGGAAGTGAGAAAAATCTAGCCGAAGCAAGGCTTGCACTCGCTGTTGCGACCAAAACTGTGATTAAAAACGGATTATCTATTCTTGGGGTTTCTGTACCTGAAAAGATGTAAAGAATATTTATTCAGCAATACCAACTGAACAAGCATAAATCTTTTCAGCCCCAGTATTCATTAATACTTTTGCGCATTCCAAAGTTGTTGCCCCTGTTGTAATCACATCGTCAACGAGTAGAATATTTTTATTCTTCACGTTTTTTGGATTTCTAACCTTAAAAGCATTCTCAACATTCTTTGCTCGTTCTTGCAACTTTAAATTCGTTTGTGTTTCAGTATATCGTATTCTTTTTACAGTCCTGGCTGAGTACGGTATTTTTAATCCTTTGCTCATTCCCTTAACTATAAAATCTGATTGATTGTATCCTCGTTCAGCTTTTTTAAGGTGATGAATCGGAACGGGGAGAATTAAATCGATTGTCCAGTTTTTTGAAATAATTTCTTTGGCTAAAATATTTCCAAGGAAAGTGCCTATTCTGAACTGCTTGTTGTATTTCAATGAGTGGATGACGTTTTGAAGTGTTTTATCAGCTTCAAAAATATATTTAGAATAAAAACCACTGATGATTTTAGTAGAGCTGAATTTTCTTTTAAATTCGCTTTTAATCAGATTTTCTTCAGCTATTAAAATACTATCCAGACATTCTTTACAGACTGGTTCTTCGTTTGGTGAAAGTTTTTTATTACAGCCAGGACAAAATCTTGGAAGAAAAAAATCGAAAATATAGTCTGCTGTAAAAATCATTCAGGTTATTCTACTAACAAGTTATAATTTGATCGTTAAGTTTAAAAACTAAGACAAATTTTCATACAACCATACATCCAAACAATCATACAAGCGAATGCTCTAAAGTCTTATTAAAGCATTCCACTGCGTTTTCTTATAAACCATTCTAATGAAAATAATATTATCGCAGCAATAAGCATCCACGTATTAGACCACAACGATATTTCTGATTTAAGAATTTTCTCTTTTGAAGAAATCCTGTTCAACTCGCTGATTTTTGTTATTACCGATTTATAATTTTCAGGGGAATAAAATTCACCGCCGGATTCGCTGGCGATCAAATTAA